>JAOAIJ010000046.1 GCA_026414765.1 Clostridia bacterium
AGTTCCGTCACTGAATTCCGAGGTTCTAAATCCGAACATTGATTTTATCAATACCCCGTTTATAGTGCAGCAGACACTTACCGAATGGAAACGGCCGGTGGTTGAGCTGAACGGCGAGGTCAGTGAATACCCGAGGATCGCCGGTATTTCATCTTTTGGAGCAGGAGGGGCAAATGCTCATGTGGTGATAGAGGAATATATACCAAAGGGCATGGAAGGGTATCAGATAAGAGTTGATGATAAAAACCCTGCGATAATCGTGTTGTCGGCTAAAAATGAAGAGAGGCTCAAAGAGCGGGCGCGGCAGTTGCTCACTGTAATCGGGGAGCAGAGATATTCCGGTGCAGACCTTGCCGATGTGGCATATACTCTTCAGGTCGGGCGGGAAGCTATGGAAGAACGTCTGGCTGTGATGGTTGTATCAATTGATGAGCTTGTACAAAAGCTGAAGGATTTTATTGAAGGGAAAAATGATACGGAAGGCCTGTTCAGGGGGCAGGCAAAAGGCCATAAGGATACTTTGACCGCTTTAACGGCAGATGAAGAAATGCAGGAAACAATAGAGAAATGGATTCAGCGCAGAAAGTATGGAAGGATGCTAGAGCTTTGGGTCAGGGGGGCGGCATTGGACTGGAAAAAGCTGTACGGAGTCAGTAAGCCCCACCGTATCAGCCTGCCCACTTATCCGTTTGCCAGGGAGCGGTACTGGATACCGGACAGTAAAACAAAACCTGCCGGCAGTACGACGGCAAACCTCTCCACTGCAGCCTTCATTCATCCGCTGCTGCATCGGAACACATCGGATTTATTTGAGCAGCGGTTCAGTTCAACCTTTACGGGAGAGGAGTTTTTCCTTTCAGATCATGTAATAAACGGGCAGAAGGTATTGCCAGGGGTAGCTTATCTGGAAATGGCCCGGGCAGCAGTGGAACAGGCAGCGGGGAGTCTGATGGAAGGCAATATAGGGCTTAGGTTAAAGAACGTAGTTTGGACTCATCCCATAACAGTGAAAGAGCAGCCGGTCCAGGTGCATACCGGACTTATTCCCGAAGACACCGGCGAGATAGCTTTTGAGATATACAGTGAGCCAGGTGTAGCCGGCTCGGAGCGTATGGTACATAGCACAGGGAAGGTAGTACTGAGAGCGGATGAAGAAGATCCGGTCCGGGACTTAGAGTCCGTGCAAGCCCAGTGTACCGGAAAAATCCTTTCCGGCAGCCAATTATATGAAGCGTTTAAGGAAGCGGGTATTGCCTATGGTTATGGATACCAGGGTATTCAGGAAGAGTACATCGGCCAGGGCCAGGCATTGGCCAAATTATCTTTGCCTTCTTCCGTTTTTGACACTCAAAATCAATTCATTCTGCATCCCAGCCTGATGGATTCAGCCTTACAGGCATCAATAGGTTTAATGGTAGGCTCTGGAGAAGGTAAGGCAATGAATTTGAATATTGCCCTGCTCTTTGCTATACAGGAGCTTGAAATCCTCAGCAGTTGCACCCCCACAATGTGGGCTTTGATTCGACTGAGCGAAGGCGGCAGATCAGATGGTAAAACGCAGAAATTTGATATTGATATATGTGATGAACAGGGGAAAATCTGTGTACGGATGAGGGGCGTTTCATCAAGAACACAGGAAGGAATGGGTCAAAACAGTGCTGTGCCGGACAAGGTTTATTCCGGGGCTTACAGTGAGGACTTAGCTGGAACCATAATGCTGGTTCCGGTATGGGATGTAGAGTCAATTGAGAAGAGTCAAATCTTTCCATACTTAACGGACCAGATTGTGGTTATAGGGGGGAATGAAGAAAATAGGAGCATTATAGGACAGTGTTATCCGAAAGCGTGCGTATTGGAGATTGCTCCAAAAGATACTATGGATGAAATAGCAAGAAAACTGGAAGTTTGCGGGTCTATTGACCATATTCTGTGGATAGCCCCTTATAATCCCTTAAAATCCTTAGATGATGATGCATTAATCGAAGGACAAAACCAGGGTGTTCTTCAAGTGTTCCGCATTATTAAAGCCCTGCTTAGTTTGGGCTATGCTGATAGAGATCTAGGCTGGAGCCTTATTACTACACAGTCCCTGTCAATCCACAAAAATGATTTGGTAAATCCGGTTCATGCGGGTATTCAAGGATTGGTCGGTTCACTGGTGAAGGAATGCCAAAACTGGAAAATCCGGCTCATTGATCTGGAGGCCGGCTGTAATTGGCCGGTTGAAGATATTGTCACTATGCCCCCGGATCCACGGGGAGAGCCCTGGGTTTACCGGAGAAAGGAGTGGTACCGTCAAAAACTGGTTCCATTCCATTGCCCCTCTTTACTAGATCAGCAACTATACAAAACTGGCGGAGTGTATGTGGTGATTGGCGGCAGCGGCGGAATTGGAGAAGCTTGGAGTGAATATATGATACGTACCTGTAAAGCCCAGATTATCTGGGTCGGCCGTCGTGAAAAGGATAAAATAATCCAAGCTAAACTGGATAGGCTCGCCGCCTTGGGACCTGCTCCTCATTACATTGCTGCTGATGCTGCTGAAAAGGAGGCTCTTGAACAAGCCTATGAAGAGATTATAAAGAGGTATTCAAAGATTAACGGGGTGGTTCATTCTGTTGTGGTATTTTCTGGACAGGTTCTGGCGGACATGGAAGAGGAACGGTTCCAGGCCGTACTCTCGTCCAAGGTTGATGTGAGTGTCCGCATAGCGCAGGTTTTTGGAAAGGAATCCTTGGATTTCGTAATGTTTTTCTCCTCCATCAATTCATATCTGAAAGCATATGGGCAAAGCAACTATGCTTCAGGGTGTACCTTCAAGGATGCGTTTGCCCGCCAGCTCTCAAGAGAATGGCCTTGTGCCGTAAAAGTGATGAACTGGGGATATTGGGGCAGTGTCGGGGCTGCTGCCGGTTCTGACGATTTTCATATTTGGATGGAAAGGAAAGGCATAGGCTCTATTGAGCCAGTGGAAGCCATGGATGCGTTAAACGTACTACTGGCTGGGCCAATGGATCAGATTGCCTTGATGAAACCTACCAAACCTTCCGGTTTTGAGGGAATTAAACCGGCAGCGGAATTGATAACGGCACACCCGAGACATCTTCCCTCAGAAATACAAAATATGCAGAAAAATATTCCGGAACGCCGCCCACCGGTTCAAGATATCAAACCAGAAGAAAATTTGCAGATAAAAGAGATAAACAGTCTTCTCTGTAAATTGCTGCTGGGCCAATTGCAGTCTGTCGGGCTATTTACACAGGATAATCAAGTGAAACTTAATTTCAAAACGAAAACCGCGTTGAACAATTTAAATGATAAATGGCTTGAAGAAAGTATAGCGGTTTTGGTAAGGAATAATTATCTTAAGCACGATGGAACCGCCTATACCTTGGCCGATAATGCACCGGTGAAGGTGGATGAAGTATGGGAAAAATGGGATGGACAGAAAGGTCCATGGCTGCAAGATGTCAATTTGAAAGCTCAGGTGGCTTTGGTGGAGGTAATGCTGCGGGCCTTGCCGGAAATATTGACTGGAAAAGTTCCCGCCACAGATATCATGTTTCCAAACTCCTCTATGGAGTTAGTTGAAGGAATTTACAAAAATAACCTGATTGCAGATTACTTTAATGAAGTACTTGCCGATGCAGTCATTTCATATTTGCAAGAGAGGTTAAAGCAAGACCCGTCCGCGCGGATCAGCATCATTGAAATTGGTGCAGGTACCGGAGGAACCAGTATCAAAGTATTCTCCAGACTGGAGCCTTACCGGCAACATATTGGAGAATATTGCTTTACCGATATCTCCAAAGCTTTTCTGTTGCATGCGGAAAAAGAATATGGACCTCAGAACCCTTACCTGACCTATAAAATATTTAATGTCGAAGAGCCGGCTGCGGTACAAGGCATTGAGTCCGGTGGCTATGATATAGTGATTGCGGCCAATGTACTGCATGCTACCAAAGATATCCGCCAGACACTATGCAACGCCAAGGCGGTCTTAAGGACAAACGGCTTAATTATATTAAATGAGTTGTGTGATAAGAATTTATTATCTCACCTGACTTTTGGCCTTCTTGAGGGATGGTGGCTATATGAAGATCAAGCACTGCGCATTCCCGGCTGCCCCGGATTAACTCCTGAAACCTGGCAGGAGGTCCTGGAAGTTGAAGGATTCCGGTCGGTCATTTTCCCTGCGCGGGAGGCCTATGAACTGGGACAGCAAATTATTGTCGCTGAGAGTGATGGAATTGTCAGGCAAAAACAGAGCCCAGCGCTTGTGAAGCAGGGAGCTGATACCAGTACAGGCCGGCCAGCAGGTTATAAGGCTTCACAACTACCTGGGGTAAGCAGCCAGTCTCATACTTTACCTGAAACCGGCAAAATACAAAGAGGTATTGACACAACCGACCAGGCAGCCAAGGATTTTGTTAAAGAGACAATTATCTCAAAATTATCAGAATCATTAAAATTGAATCCGGATAAAATTGATGCAGAGGTACCATTTGCAGATTACGGGTTGGATTCTATTATTAGCGTTAAATTGGTGCAGGTCATAAACCAGGTTTTATGTATAGAACTGGATACCACAAGCCTGTTTGATTACAGCTCCGTAGGCCAACTGGCAACATATATTGTATCAAAATATAAGGATACAATTGTCAAAACATTGGGACAAAGCATTAAGCAGGAAAATTCGGAAAATAAATTAGGTAACAACCTTGAAGAGAAGCAACCTGCTTATCCATATTCCAAACGATTTGCAGGAAGAAGGCTATTAAGGGAATTTGAAATGAGGGAAAAGGAAGAGAGTACTGAAGACCCGGTTCAAAATTCCATAGCAGTTGTTGGTATGTCGGGGCAGTTCCCCGGCGCTAAGGATGTAAATGCCTTTTGGCAGAACTTAATCCAGGGGAGGGATTCGGTCCATGAACTACCTTCTCAATATTTGGATCAGAACCGGTACTACAGAAGTGAAAAACAGGCCGGGAAGACCTATTGCAAGTGGGGAGGCATTTTAGAAGAAAGGGACTGTTTTGACCCCTTGTTTTTTAATATATCTCCATGGGAAGCACAGTACATGAACCCTCATCAGCGCTTAATCCTTCAGGAGGGGTGGAAAGCGTTGGAGGATGCCGGCTATAACCCGAAAACATTAGCGAATTCCAAGGTCGGAATGTTTATTGGCGCAGAACATACAGAATACTCCTATGAATCATTTACAGGTTCTTCGGATGCAATTATCGCGTCCCGCTTATCTTACTATTTGGATTTGAAAGGTCCTGCCTTTGTTGTCAATACAGGTTGTTCTTCTTCAGGTGTAGCCATTCATCTGGCCTGTGAAAGCTTAAGAAGGGGAGAGTCCTCGGTAGCGATTGCAGGAGGTGTTTTTGCGAACCTTGATCAGGGTACTTTAATCAAGCTATCGGAGATTGAAATGCTTTCTCCTACCGGAAGGTGTAAAACATTTGATGAATCGGCTGATGGTACGGTTTTATCCGAAGGTGTAGCCGTTGTAGTGCTGAAAAGTTTAAGAAATGCAATTACTGACGGGGATCACATCTATGGGATAATACGGGGCTCAGGAATAAACCAGGACGGTGCCAGCAATGGAATTACCGCTCCAAACGGTGTAGCCCAGGAAGAGCTGATTTCAGATGTCTATAAACAATACCGGATCAATCCGGAAAAAATAACCTACGTCGAAGCTCACGGAACAGGAACAAAGTTAGGTGACCCAATAGAGGCAAATGCGCTTGTTCGTGCATTTAAACAGTTTACCGGCAAAGAACGGTATTGTGCCATAGGGAGCGCCAAATCCTGTATTGGACATACGGGAGCTGTTGCCGGTGTTACCGGTTTGATTAAGATTTTATTATCATTACAACATCATAAGCTCCCGGGATTAATCAATTTTAATAAACTAAATCCTTTCATCAATCTTAACGGCTCGGCTTTTTATGTGAGTGCGGAACCGGTGGAATGGCGGCCGGAAGATGGTGGACCGCTGATGGCAGCTTTAAATTCTTTTGGACATGGTGGAACCAACGTTCACCTTGTTGTCCAGGAATATGTTCCCGATATGACATATTCCAACACTTTGAAGCTTCTTAATAAAGAAAATGCTGTGATTATTCCTCTTTCCGCAAAGAGCAAGGAGAGGTTAAAGGACTATGCGGGTAAGCTTCTGGAGTTCTTAAAGGATTCTGCCGGCGAGGACAGCCCGGTATCTCAGAAAGCTGGAAAAACAAGCAGTGATGTCAGTAATCCGACGCTCAATCTGGAGGGAATAAGCTATACACTTCAAATAGGACGTGAAGCAATGGAAGAACGGGTAGCTTTTCTGGTAAAAGATATCCCTGAATTGATGGCAAAACTTGCAGCTTTCTTAGAAGGCAATAAGGAAATCGACAATTGCTGGGAGGGACAAGTCAAACAGGGCAAAAACATATTCCGTCTTTTTACTTCAGATGAAGATATGCAGGAAACTGTTGAAAAATGGATTGCCAAAGGCAAGATGAAGAAAGTTGCTGAACTATGGACTCAAGGTTTTGCAATAGATTGGGAGTTGTTTTATGGGGATGTAAAGCCGCAGCGCATCAGTCTGCCAACATACCCGTTCGCCAGGGAGCGGTACTGGGTATCCGGGGCTACTGCCGGCTTCGTCGGCATAGCAGTGAAAAATTCTGATATTGCTGATATGATCCATCCTTTATCACAACAGAATACGTCGGATCTTTCAGAACTGCGGTTCAGTCCAACCTTCACAGGGCCATCTGAGACAACGGATACACTGATGTTTGAGCCTGTATGGAAGGAACAAAACGTTGCGAAGGAAACCGGGGTATCCGGATATGCACAGCATATAGTAATGCTTTGTGAAATGGATGGCATTTCAAAGGATAATATTGAAAGTATGATGGAAGGCATAAGCTGTATCATACTGCGGTCTGACCGTGGAGAAATAAGGGAGCGTTTTGAGGCCTATGCAGTAAAGGTCTTTGAAGTAATCCAGGGCATCCTCAAGGGTAAATCTGATGGTAAAGTATTTGTACAGGTGGTGGTTCCGTTCCAGGGTGAGGGGCAGCTCCTTACCGGACTTGATGGAATACTGAAAACTGCCGGGCTGGAGAATCCAAAACTTATAGGGCAGTTGATTGAGGCTGAAGCAGGTGAAGATACCGGAGGAATCATAGAGAAATTGATAGATAACAGGGTATCCCCAATGGATAGCCGTATACGTTATCAAGGTGGAAAAAGGTATGTCTCCACGTGTGAGGAAGTTGATGTCTCCCAAAACGAAGCAAGTGTTCCGTGGAAAGACAGGGGCATATACCTGATCACGGGGGGAATGGGCGGATTAGGATTGATTTTTGCACGGGAAATTGCGCAAAAGGCATCCGGAACAACACTGATCCTTACAGGCAGGTCAGGTTTGGACGGGGAAAAGCAAATGCGGCTTACAGAACTGCAAGGCCTGGGGGCCAGGGTAGAATACAAGCAGGCAGATGTTTCCGAAAGGGAAGCCGTCAACGGCTTGATAAAGAGTATACAGGAGGATTATGGCAGTCTTGACGGCATAATCCATAGTGCGGGAATAATCAAGGACAACTATATAATAAAGAAGACCGGTGAAGAAGTAAGAGAGGTAATGGCGCCCAAAACAGCAGGGCTGGTAAACCTTGACGAGGCAAGCCGGGATATGTCCCTCGATTTCTTTATCCTGTTCTCTTCGGCGGCTGGGGCTATGGGTAACCCAGGTCAGGCGGATTACTCTGCCGCCAACGCCTTTATGGATGCCTATGCCGGATACCGCAATTCACTGGTTTTATCCGGACAACGCAAGGGCAGAACTGTATCCCTTAATTGGCCTTTGTGGAAAGAGGGTGGGATGCAGGTGGATAAGGAAACTGTAAAGATGATGCAAAGCACAGGTATGGCTGCCATGGAGACTGCGGCCGGTATCAGGGCGTTGTATCAGGGGTTGGCGTCCGGCAGGGATCAGGTTATGGTAATGGAAGGCTGTACCGCAAAGATACGGGGACAGTTGTCCGGCAAGGCATTAAAAGCCCGGGCGGATTCCCCTAAAGCATCCGTTAAAGAAGCGGACCGGGCATTACTTAAAGACAAAGCTTTGCATAGGCTAAAAGCATTCATAAAAGAAATCACTAATCTAGGTATAGAGAAGATTGAAGCCGATGAGCCCCTGGAAAGCTACGGGATTGATTCTGTTATGATTATCCGGATGAATCAGAAGTTTGACAGTATTTTCGGGGAGTTGTCAAAAACTCTGTTATTTGAATACAGGACGCTAAATGAGCTGGCAGAATACTTTGTTGAAAACCATCCGCAAAAGTGTATGGAATGGACAGGGATTGGAGAACAGGTTCAATCAAAACAGGAAGAAAGGCCTTCACCCACGGCAGGTTTAAATAGCGGATTACCTATACTGACATCACCGAAAAAGGGAAATATGGTGCCGGTAAACTTCAGTTCCGCCAACTCAAGCCATATGAATAGGGAGCCTATAGCCATAGTTGGTATGAGCGGCCGCTATCCAAGTGCAAAAAATCTGGAAGAGTATTGGGACAATTTAAAAGCAGGGCGGGATTGCATAGTAGAAATTCCTGAAGAACGCTGGCCTTTGGACGGGTTCTACTGCCCTGATCAGGTGGAAGCTGCAGCACAAGGCAAAAGCTATAGTAAGTGGGGTGGATTTATTGAAGGCTTTGCGGATTTTGATCCCCTGTTCTTCAATATTTCACCCAGGGAAGTAATGAACATTGATCCTCAGGAACGGTTGTTTATAGAGTCGTGCTGGGCAGCTTTGGAAGATGGGGGATATACAAAGGAACAGCTTTCAAAGCGGTATAACGGTCGGGTAGGTGTCTTTGCGGGAATTACCAAAACAGGGTTTGCTTTATATGGGCCCAAATTATGGGAACAGGGGGAGCAATTCTACCCCTACACATCTTTTGGTTCAGTAGCCAACAGGATTTCCTACCTTCTGGATTTGAAGGGGCCCAGTATCCCGGTGGATACTATGTGCTCTTCGTCGTTAACTGCAATTCATGAGGCATGTGAACATCTGCACCGTGGAGAATGTGAAATGGCAATTGCAGGCGGGGTAAACCTGTACCTTCACCCTTCCACCTATATTGGACTCTGTGCGCAGCGGATGCTATCCAAAGACGGGCAGTGTAAGAGCTTCGGGTATGGAGGGAATGGCTTTGTGGCAGGTGAAGGAGTGGGTGTCATACTGCTGAAACCCTTATCCAGAGCTATAGATGATCAGGACAATATTTATGCTGTGATTCGGGGATCAGGTATTAACCACGGTGGAAAAACAAATGGATATACTGTCCCGAATCCTACGGCCCAGGGTGAGCTGATCAGGGAAACCCTTGACAAAGCAGGCGTAAATGCACGGACAGTGAGCTATATTGAAGCCCATGGTACTGGGACTGAGCTCGGAGATCCCATTGAAATTACGGGGCTTAACCAGGCATTCCGTAAGGATAGCAGGGATGCAGGATTTTGTGCAATTGGCTCTGTGAAATCAAATATCGGGCACTTGGAAGCTGCTGCGGGAGTCGCGGGAGTTACCAAGGTCGTATTGCAGATGAAACACCGGAAGCTTGTTCCAAGCTTGCATTCGGAAGAATTAAATCCAAATATTAATTTTATCAGCACCCCATTTGTGGTTCAACAGGAACTGGAGGAGTGGAAACGTCCTGTGGTAACGCTAAACGGTGAGACCAGGGAATACCCGAGGATTGCCGGCGTTTCGTCCTTTGGAGCAGGGGGGGTAAATGCCCATGTGGTGATTGAAGAATACATTCCAAATGACAGGGAAATGAATCAAATAAGGGTGGATGATAAAAACCCTGCAATAATAGTGTTGTCGGCTAAAAATGAAGGGAGGCTCAAAGAGAAGGCAAGGCAGTTGTTGACGGTAATCTCGAGGCGGAAATACACAGACACAAACCTTGCCGATGTGGCATATACGCTCCAGGTCGGACGGGAAGCCATGGAAGAACGGTTGGGTGTCACAGCCGGGTCTATGGGTGAGCTTGAACAAAAGCTGAAAGCTTTCATAGAAGAAGAGAGTAATCCTGAAGGTTTGTACAGGGGACAAGCTAAAGGTAATAACGATACTTTGACTGCTTTAACGGCAGATGAAGAGATGAGAGAAGTAATAGAAAAGTGGGTTCAACACAGAAAGTATGGAAAAATTCTTGAGCTTTGGGTCAAAGGTATGGTATTCGACTGGAACAGGCTGTATGACGGCAGCAAGCCCTGTCGTATCAGTCTGCCTACTTATCCATTCGCCAGGGAGAGGTATTGGATACCTGATGCAGTAACAAAGGCTGGAAATATGGCAGGTAATACAAATACAACCGTATTGGAAGCAGAAAACCAGGATTACCCGGATGCCGCAATACAGGAGAGTTATGAGCTGGCAACCTTTGAAGAAGTCTGGCAGGAGCAGGCTTTCCAGGACGCTTCCAATGAAGAGATAAAGACCATGGTCTGTTTCCTTTCAGATGAAGAAAACCGTCAAGAGGCTATAAAAGAAATACAGGCTTTTAGCCGTCAAACTAAGATTATTTTCATAGCACAGGGGGCTGCTTACCAAAAACAGTCGAAACAAGCATACAGCATCTTACCCACAGACAGAAATAGCTATACTGATGCTTTCAAGGGTATAAGGGAGGATTATGGTGAAATAGATGCGGTGCTCTATCTATGGGCACTTGAGGATACTGGACGTATCCGGGATTATTCCTGTATTGTATATATTTTGCAGGCGGTTGCTGCTGCCAAACTAAAGCCGGGGCGGATACTTCTGGCAGCTCAATTTGATAATGGTCTGGACCGCTGTTATGCAGAATCATGGATTGGTTTCGAACGTTCCTTGGGGCTGATCATGCCGGATACACAAACGGCCGGAATCTATCTGGAAGTATCTTGTGAAGACCGGAAAGAAAAAATAAGAGGTTGGATGCCGAGAATATGGTCTGAACTACGGTGCCATAAAACCGAAAGTGTGTTGTATCAGGGCGGGAAACGGTATATATGCAAAATACGGCCAACAGTGATACAGCATGGGAACAGTCTGCTGAGGACGAAGGGTACCTATCTCATAACCGGGGGCTGCGGAGGGCTCGGATTAATATTTGCCGGACACCTGGCAAGGCAGTATTCAGCAAATCTGATTCTTACCGGCAGGTCTCCGCTGACTGAGGAAAAACAATGCAAAATCAAAGCATTGGAAGATTCGGGAAGCCGGGTCATATATGTACAGGCTGATGTCTGTGATGAAACCGCTATGAGGGAGGGAGTAAAGCAGGCAAAAGAGCTTTTTGGAGAGATAAACGGGGTAATACATGCAGCAGGGCTTGAAGATGTTCAGAGTATCCTTGAAAAGGATATGCAAAGCTTTTACAAGATACTTGATCCAAAAGTTAAGGGAACCATTGAGCTGGGTAAGCTGTTTGAACAGGAAGCCCTGGACTTTATCTGTTATTTTTCCTCATCGTCAGCGATAATAGGAGACTTCGGATCTTGCGCCTATTCAGTCGGCAACCGTTTTCAGATGGCTTATGCCCTGTACGGGGACAATAAGCATCCCCGAAGCAAGAAGGTTATAATCAACTGGCCTCTGTGGAAGGATGGAGGCATGGGTTCCGGTGAGAGTGAAAGCAGTAAAATGTATCTCAAATCCAGCGGCCAACGCTTTCTGGAAGCTGGTGAAGGTGTTGCGGTATTTGAAGATTTACTGGTTCAAACAAATATACAGCATTTAGTCATAGCCGGACAGCCCAGCCGTGTATCACGCTTCTTAGGTATCGCTCCGCGGGAGCAATCCTCCGGGACCGCTGCTATCGCGGCAAGCAGCTTGGGCAAGGGAAGGCGTAAGGAAATGAAGGGGTTAAACCTGGAACAATGCCTGGAGTGGGATTTGAAAGAGAGTGTCAGCAAATTACTTAAAATTTCAAGGGACAGGTTAGACCCTGAAGGAAATTTGGCGGACTACGGGTTTGATTCCATAAGCTTGGCGGAATTTGCAGCCCTGTTGACCAGGCATTACGGAATTGAAATCACACCATCTCTGTTCTTTGGGTATCCTACACTTAAAAAACTGGGTCAATATTTCATCACGGAACATAAAGAACCTATTGAGAAATTCTACAGTGAAGATGCTGCACTACAGGATGTCCGCGAGAGAGAACAGGTGCCGGCGGCAGCATTTAAAGAGCAGAGGCAGAATAACTGTGCACTTGAAGATGTGAACCCTTCTGAAAGCGTACAGGAACCAATAGCCATTATCGGAATGAGCGGAAGATTTCCGGAGGCACGGAATATTGGTGAAATGTGGACAATCCTTGTTGAGGGGCGTGAGGCTGTCACTGAGATCCCAATAGAGCGTTTCGACTGGCGGCAATATTACGGTGATCCTGCAAAGGAACCGGGTAAAACCAATTGCAAGTGGTGTGGTACTATTCCCGGTGTCAGCGAATTTGACCCATTATTTTTCGAGATTTCTCCCATGGAAGCCGAAACTATGGATCCAAGACAGCGGCTCCTTCTTCAGGAATCATGGAAAGCCTTGGAAGATGCGGGATATGGGTCGGAACATATCCGCAGCAGCAAAATCGGGATGTTCGTTGGGGCTGAACAGGGGGACTATCAGTTCCTGGTCAAAGAAAACAGCAGTGTCACCTCAAACCATAATGCTGTTTTAGCGGCGCGCCTGGCCTACTTCCTGAACCTGAACGGACCGGTTATGGCTATTGATACTGCCTGCTCATCAGGTTTGGTTGCTGCACATCAGGCATGCCTAAGCTTGCGGAGCGGAGAATGTGACACAGCGATTGCTGCCGGTGTCACTCTGCTGCTCACCCCGGGGTCTTATCTGGCGATGGGTCAGGCCGGAATGCTATCAGATAATGGGAAATGTTATGCCTTTGACAAACGGGCTAACGGGATAGTACCGGGAGAAGCGGTAGCGGTTGTAGTGCTGAAAAGATTGTCAAAGGCTGTAGCAGATGGAGACCCGATATATGCCGTTATCAAAGGAAGCGGTATCAACTATGACGGTAAGACCAACGGTATTACCGCTCCCAGCGGTGTAGCCCAGGCAAGGCTGCTTAAAGGGGTATATGATCAGTACCAGGTGAATCCGGCAGAGATTGGGTATATCGTCACTCACGGAACAGGAACAAAATTGGGTGATCCTGTTGAAGTCAATGCGTTGTATGAAGCCTTTAAGGGATATACAAAGAGGCAAGGCTATTGTGCGCTTACTTCAACGAAGACCAATTTCGGGCATACCTTTGCAGCTTCGGGACTGGTGAGCCTGATAAGTCTGGTGCAGGCTTTGCGTTATGGGACAATTCCAGTGAGTCTGCACTGTGAGCAGGAGAACAACTATATAAATTGGAAGGAAAGTCCGTTTTATGTCAATAAGGTTAATAGACCCTGGACCAATAGTCCGGGAAAAAACAGAACAGGTGCTGTAAGCGCATTTGGTATGAGCGGCACCAATGTGCATATGGCAGTACAGGAGTATACCCGCGAGGAGATTAGTATGCCAGGGTGTCGGGCACCATACTCCCTACTTGTACTATCGGCTAAAAGCCAGGAAGCACTGCAGGAAAAAATCAGGGATATGATTGTCGCGCTGGGGAGTAAGGAATTGCAGGAAAAGGGTTTGGCAAGCGTAAGCTATACCCTGCTGGAAGGCAGGCAGCACTTTAATCACCGTTGCGCAGCGGTGGTCCAGGACATGGAGAATGCCGTATATGTATTGGAGCAGGCCATTGGAAAGGAAAAATTGCCAAACCTGTTTTATGGGAAGGTCTCCAGAGATTTTACCGGCCAAAAGGCCATCCGGCAGTATGCACAGGATATGATAAAGCAAAGCCTGTCTTTATCGGCGGATAAGGACAAATACCAGGAAACGCTTTATGCGTTGGCGGAACTGTATTGCCAGGGCTATGACATGGAATGGAGCCAGCTTTTTGGTGATAGCAGGCCTTGTCGTGTGAATCTTCCTACATACCCTTTTGCCAAAGAATCCTACTGGGCTCCGGCCCCTAAAGACTACGCCATGACCGGAGGCATAACCGGCCCGGCCTCCAATACTGCCGGCCAGCCATCTATACTGCATCATACCCAAGACTTGTATGAACGGCATAGTCAGGATAGTAGGGAAACTGATCCGATACTTTTATTTACTGTATCTTATCTTACCAATGTATTATCAAGTGTTTTAAAAATCAGCCCGGAAAAATTTGACCCTGAAGCGGGGTTTGGCGAATATGGGATGGATTCTATCGTTATTACGCAGGTAAACAGGGTGTTGGAAGATGCTTTCGAATCAATTCCTGCCACTTTGTTTTTCACATATAAAAGTATAAATCAGTTAGCGCAGTACTTTGTAAAAGAGCATTGTGAAAAAGTCAAATTCATGTATCAAAAATTAAATGACAGCAGTAATCTCATGCTGATGGAGGAGAATGACCAATATCAGACCGGGGAAAACTGCCAAAATCAACAGATGGAGAATGTAGATTCTAAAGTGAAACAGCAAAACTTAGCCAATACCGGACGAGATAATCTGGATGCCTCAGACAGTGATATAGCCATAATCGGTATCAGCGGGCAATACCCCCAGGCAGCCGATATAGATGAATTTTGGGAAAATCTGAAATCCGGCAAGGATTGCATTGTCGAAATTCCTAAAGAACGGTGGGATTATAGGAAGTACTACCGGCAGGAAAGCGGAAATGGAGGAAAATCCGGGGGCATGTATTGTAAATGGGGCGGATTTTTATCTGATGCGGATAAATTTGATCCTTCATTTTTTAGTATTTCTCCCATTGAAGCCCGGTATACTGATCCACAGGAACGGCTATTCCTGCAAACGGTATCTGCATGCTTTGAAGATGCAGGTTATTCCCGGAAGCTGCTAAAAGATAGCGATGCGGGAGATGGCAGGGCTTCGGTGGGTGTTTTCGCGGGTGTGACTTTTAACAATTTTCAATTGTATTTGTTGAAGGAATTTGAAAGAGGAAATTTCGTCCCCATCAATTCCCAAATTTATTCTATTGCCAACCGGGTATCATACTTTTTTAACCTGAGGGGACCGAGCTTGAGCGTTGATACTGCCTGTTCATCTTCTCTTTATGCCATTCATCTGGCCTGTGAAAGCATAAAAGCAGGGGAATGCGAAATGGCTATCGCAGGGGGGGTCAATCTCTCGTTACACCCAAGCAAATATATGTCGTTATGTGTTTCGCAGTTTGCCTCAAGTGATGGACGCTGCCATTCATTTGGCAAGGATGGGGATGGTTATGTTCCGGGGGAAGGCGTGGGAGCGGTTTTATTAAAGCCTCTTAATAGGGCAATTGCCGATGGCGATCATATTTATGCCGTTATCAAAGGGACAGCGGTCAATCACGATGGGAAAACTTATGGCTATACCGTTCCAAATCCCGTTGCTCAAGCTGAGGTAATCAGGAAAGCTTTGGAATCAGCCAAGCTAGACCCACGCTCCATTAGTTATGTTGAAGCGCACGGCACCGGAACCAAGCTTGGTGACCCCATTGAAATTACTGGGTTAAACGATGCATTTAAAGGCTATACCACACATAAGCAGTATTGTGCAATCGGCTCTGTAAAGTCAAATATCGGCCATTTGGAGGCGGCAGCCGGAATTGCCCAATTAACTAAAGTAATCCTTCAGATGAAGCACCGGAAGCTGGCTCCGACCTTGATTCACTCAGACATGCTAAACCCTGGCATTGATTTTGTGAATACACCCTTCTTTGTTCAACAGACTCTGGAAGAATGGAAACAGCCAGTTATCCGGGTTTACGGAAGAGAAGAAGTTTTACCCCGCCGTGCCGGAATAAGTTCATTTGGGGCGGGCGGAGTTAATGTCCATATAGTGGTAGAGGAACATCAGGGCGATTCCGGAAGAAAAGAGCACGGAGAAAAGGATGAAAGCCCTGTGATTGTAGTGTTGTCGGCAAAGAAGGAAAAAAACTTGCGTACCTATGCTGAACTGTTACGGAACTATTTGAAAAATGCAAATAAAAATCAGCGGGAAGCAATTAAGCTGAAGAATATTGCTTATACCCTGCAAACAGGCAGGGAACCCATGCCTGTCAGGCTGGCATTTACGGCCGGAAACTATGGGGAGGCAATAGCTAAACTGGAGATGTTCCTGGATCGGACTGGTATTACGGAAAAAACCGGGGTATATACGGGGAATACCGTACCGGGAAAAGGCAGTATGAAGCTGGTTGATAATGAAAAGCTTTTAGCCGGCCTGTATGAAAACCGTGAATTGGGTAAGATTGCGGAGCTCTGGGTAAATGGGGAAGAATTTGACTGGGAAATGCTGTACCAAAATGATTTACCCTGCCGTGTGCCGCTGCCAACCTACCCTTTTTCGCGGGAAAGGTACTGGATCGAAGAGCACCCCGATGAATTTCCGGAAGATCACAAAGTGGCCCCGGGTATTGATATGGAACAAGCAGCGGGGACGAAAGAAGATAAAAAACAGAACACCCCGCGAAACTCAGCGATTCTATCGGAGCTGTGCAATGCACTGGAAGGCGAACGCCAGGAAATACTTGAAAAGTATATCCAGAATTTAGTTGCTGAGCTACTGGCATATATACCGCCCGATGTACCGGAACTTGAGCAAGGTTTTTTTGACATGGGGATGGAGTCGATCATGGTTGAAAGATTTAGGGCTTTGCTTGAAGAATGCGTAAGGTTCAGTATTCCCGATACAGCTATGTTTGATTATCCAAATATTAGGCAGCTATCCCGGTATCTGCTGGAACTTATACCTTTCAGTGAATTGGAAAGCCAGCATATCAATAGAGAAGGGCATCTTGACGATTTTTTGCTTCTTAACGGGGCAGATATTCTCAATCTGGGTGTGTCGGAGGAAGTGGATCAAATGTCTTTGGAGGAAGTAGCTGATGGGCTGAGAGTTTTACTGAACAAATACCAGGACTACTAAAACTCGAAGAAATACTGAAACAGAATTATCATCATAAGGGGGTTAATCTTATGGCTGTTGAAATGGGACAAGAGGATTATTTATTATTACTAAAAAAGTCATTAAGCACAATTAAAAAATTAGATGCAGAATTAGAAATGCAAAGGAAAGAAAAAGAGCCGATTGCCATAATTGGCATGGGATTCCGTTTTCCGGGAGGGAGTCATGATCCTCAGACGTTCTGGGAGTTTTTAACGGAGGGAAGGGACGGAGTTATAGGGGTACCTAAGGATAGGTGGTGCATTGACGAGCTTAATGTTCCCGGGGTACATCTTAGGGAAGCCGGCTTTCTTCACGAGAATGTGGGGGAATTTGATGCTCACTTTTTCGGAATATCTCCACGTGAGGCTGTAGAAATGGACCCCCAACAGCGGCTGCTGCTGGAAGTGAGTTGGGAGGCGCTGGAACGGGCCGGTATTGCTCCAAGTAAGCTTCAAGGGACGAAAACAGGTGTTTTTATCGGTATTATAGGTTCGGATTATTCTACTTTGCCGCGTAAGGATATGAATCCATATTTTCTTACAGGCTCACTACCGAATATTGCCTCCGGAAGGATTTCATACATTTTAGGAACCCATGGCCCGGCTATTTCTGTAGATACAGCCTGTTCTTCATCATTGGTGGCTGTTCACCTTGCCTGCGAAAGCTTGCGAAGAGGTGAATCCACATTGGCTTTGGCAGGAGGAGTAAGCCTAATGCTGTCACCTGCTGCTTTTATATCACTCTGCAGTTTTAATGCTATTGCTGAGGACGGAAGGTGCAAGACCTTTGATGCCGGCGGAGATGGCTATGGGCGGGGTGAAGGCTGTGGAGCAGTAGTATTGAAAAGACTTTCAGATGCAATAAAGGATAAGGACCCGATTTTAGCGGTGATCAGGGGGACCGGCGTTAATCAGGACGGTCCCGGCAGTGGGTTGACAGTTCCTAATGGGACGGCTCAGAAAGAGTTAATCTTGAAAACACTTGAAGAATCTAACGTCTCACCTGAGGAAATCAGTTATTTTGAAGCCCATGGGACAGGAACTTCACTGGGAGACCCTATCGAAGTCCAGGCGTTAACCGAGGTATTCGGCAAAAAGACGGGAGGCCGGACAGAACCATTGATTATCGGATCGCTGAAAAGTAATATCGGACACCTGGAAGCAGCGGCCGGTATTGCGAGCCTGATCAAGATTATTTTATGTTTGCAGAATAAAGAGATCCCGCCTAATTTAAACTTAAAAACACTTAACCCGAGAATCCACCTGGAGAGAATTCCGGCAATTGTCCCCCAAAAAACCATTCCATGGGGAACGGCAGGAAAACCAAGGATGGCAGGGATCAGCTCATTTGGATTTAGTGGAACAAATGCTTACGCAATAGTTGCCGAACCGCCTAAGGATATGTCTATTAATAATGACTTGAAGCCTGCTTGTGAAAGGCCTTTGCATATCCTGGCACTCTCAGCCAAAAGCGAAAATGTTTTAATGCAATTGATAACTAAATATAAAAGCTATTTTGAAAACCCAAATAATGAAAAATTGGAGAATATATGCTTTACAGCCAATACGGGGAGGACTCATTTTACCCGCCGGATTTCCTTTGCTGCTGAAAACCCGGAGCAGATGAAAAGTAAGCTTGCAGAGTATTTGCAAGGCAATCCGGAGTCCGGAATCAATGGAGTAAGGGGAAAAGAAAATGCTGATTCAAAACTTGTCTTTATATTTAACGGTAAAACAAATATAGAGATATGCAAATCCCTGTTTGATACGCAGCCGGTTTTCCGGAAAGCCTTGCTATCATGCAATGAAAGGCTGCAGCAGTTTGCAGATACATCTTTCTTGGATAGTGTTCTGATCAATGATTTGAAACAGGATGATAGTATCCCAGGATATATGAAGGATGTAATCTCATTTTCTTTACAATACAGTCTGTTAAAACTATGGGAGAGCTGGGGTGTTAAGCCTAGTGCTGTTTTGGGAAGTGGAAATGGACAATTTGCTGCTGCTTGCGCAGCAGGAGTAATGAGTATGGAAACTGCTCTGTTATTCATTTTGGAAAATCAAGGTATTGCGTTACAAGCAGATGCTGAAAAAGTCTTAAACCAGTTTAAGATACGTATGATATCTGCCGCCGGAGAAGGCTTTATTGAAAAGCAAGAGGCCGTTTCAAGCCGTTATTGGGAAAGAGTCCTTAGTATTGAACCAAAGATCAGAAAAGGAATTGAATACCTTATCCAGCAAGGGTATAAGCATTTTTTGGAGATAGGGCCGGTAGATGAGCCGGACTATCAGGGGGATGTTCTTATTAATTCCTCAATCTCATATTTTTCTTTCCCCTCTTGCGGGAATCCATGGAGGGCTTTAGTCAATATATTGGGAAGTCTTTACTGCTCGGGAGTGGATATAGACTGGTCGGGTTTTGATCAGGGCTATGACAGGCATAAGGTGGTATTGCCGACATATCCGTTCCAAAGAAAGTATTTTTGGTGTGATGCCATTCCCTTTAATGAATATTTCAGGAAAATGACGGGGATAGAAAGGGAAGAAAGTGCCGGCAGCAGCCTGGATGGCAGGATTATTAATTCTCCCGTTAAGGAAAAACAGATTGAATACAGCCTGAGCCTGGATGCGATTCCGGATTTAAAGGATACACATGGAGTATTGCATGTAGGGTACTACTTTGAAATCCTGTACCGGGCGGTCAGGAAAATCTATAACAGATCTTTTGTATTGAAATCGATTGAATTTCTGAGTGCTTTGATTGTTCCTGAAAAGAGCACACTGAATATGTCGTTGATTTTGCTGGCTAAGGAACGAGGAGAAATAGAGTTTTCTTTTTACGGATGTAAGGAAAGCAATAACTGGAGCAAGCATACGCAAGGAGTGATCCTGATTGATGATACAAGTACGGCGTTACAGACTTATCGCGACGTTCGGGCAGACATTATAAACCAGTGTCAAGAGCAGTATTCCGGTACGGAATTCTATCGGAAGCTTCAAGAGAGAGGGATTCTTTTGGGCGAAAGTGTTCAATGCATAGAAAATGTTTGGTGCAGAGAAGGAGAGGCATTGGCACGGTTCAAGCAATCACAAAAGCCGGATACTTCCAATGGATATGAAACCGGAGTCCACCCGGGTGTCTTTGATGCCTGCGCGCAGTTGTTTCATGCAGCTTTGCCTCAAAGTGCAGATAAAGGCATGAAATATATGGTTACCAGGTGGGAGGGTTTTAGCTTCAATCCTGGAGACGAAATGCGAGAATTGTGGTGCCATGCAGTTCTTCGAGACAGTCTGCAAGCACCGGACCTTTTAACTGGGACATTTCAATTGCTTGACCAGGACGGAAAACTGATTGCACAGATAAGCAACGGTCTTATGAAAGGAATAAGCAAGGAGCATGAGGATGCTTTTAAAAAGTATATGGAAAGCGAAGCGGCAAAAGGAACGGAAGGTGAATCGGAAACTCTGAATAATTTAAGATGCGTAACTTCTGATAAATGGGGAGAGATAATAACCGGCTATTTACAGCACTTATTTGCCTCAATATTAAGAATGGAGGCATCTGAAATTGATATAAATGAATCGCTGATGGATTTAGGTATGGATTCGCTGGTGGGTGTTGAGGCCAAGCTAAAGATTGAAAAGGAATTCAGAATATTCTTGCCTCTGGAATTACTGATTCAGGGTCCGAGCATTCAGAAACTGGGGGAATCAATTATCCCCCTTGTTCCGGTAGAACCTGGAAGGAGTGACAGCTTAAAGGCTGACAGTATCCATAAGGAAAATAAAATAGATATTAGCCGCTGGATTGTTCATCGTAAGACGAACCCTTCAGCGAAGATCAAATTATTCTGTTTTCCATATGGGGGTGGCGGTGCCTCGATATATAGAAGATGGCAGACAAAACTGCCTGACCATATAGAAATCTGTCCTGTCCAGCTTCCCGGAAGGGAAAACCGGATTAAGGAAAAAGCATTTGTTGATATCGGTACGGCAGTTAAAGCTCTGAAGGAAATGATCTTACCTGAACTAGACCGGCCTTATGCCTTTTATGGACATAGCGTGGGCGCTCTGGTTTCGTACCGGTTGGCTTATGAATTATGGAAAGAGGTTGATAACAAGCCGAAACATGTATTTGCGGGAGGGTATTCATCGCCGGTTATTTTACCAAATCCCTTTCTTGCGGTTCAAAGAGAAAAATTCCAAAAGCTTGGCTATGAGGATATTCCCGCTCCGGAAATTCTTTCTTCAGCTACACCGGAACAAGCAAAAAAGATTCTGGAAATCACAGGAGGTATTCCTGGTCCGGAAACAGATATAAACGAAGAATTGATAAAGGTCTTTTTACCGATAGGGCTTGCAGATTTACAGTTGGTAAATAGTTTTAGCTCAATCGGTGAAGCTGCTTTTGATGTTCCCATATCAGCGGTTCACGGAAAAAAGGATATAAGGGTCAACGAACCGGAAATGCGCCAGTGGAAAAAATTGACCAAAGGTGCGTTTAAGCTTCATATCTTGCCTGGAGATCACCTTTTTCTCCATGAAGAACAGGACCAAAAACAATTATTGGAATTAATCTGTAAGCAACTAGAAAAATATGTTTAAAAGTGGGGAAAAAGTAAATTTAAAGAAGGAATTAATGTATTATTGGAGAATCAGTAATGTATTGCAATTAAGAGGGACACCTGGAGAAACCTTTTGTTTTGTGAGGAGGATGTAAATGGTATCTGTTGGAATCGAAGCGATGAACGTTTTTGGCGGAACAGCGTATCTTGACGTGATGCAGCTGGCCAAACACAGGAAATTGGACACGGCAAGGTTTGAAAATCTTTTGATGAAAGAAAAAACCGTAGCTTTGCCATATGAAGACCCTATAACCTTTGGAGTCAATGCGGCAAAACCAATCGTGGATACGCTTTCCGAAGGAGAAAAGGACAGGATTGAGCTATTAATTACCTGCACGGAATCGGGGGTTGATTTTGGGAAGTCCCTGAGTACATATATTCACCATTACTTGGGACTAAACCGGAATTGCCGATTGTTTGAACTCAAAAATGCATGTTATTCGGGAACTGCCGGGTTTCAGATGGCAGTCAATTTCATCCTATCACAGACATCTCCCGGTGCGAAAGCTCTTGTAATTGCAACAGATATTTCGCGGTTTATGGTGGCAGATCCCGGTGAGGCACTAACAGCGGACTGGTCTTTTGCCGAACCAAGTGGTGGGGCTGGAGCTGTAGCGATATTGGTGAGTGAAATCCCATATGTATTTAAAGTGGATGTGGGTGCTAACGGATACTACGGCTATGAAGTGATGGACACTTGCCGGCCCATTCCTGACAGTGAGGCGGGGGATGCAGATTTATCCCTGCTGTCATATCTGGACTGTTGTGAGCAGGCGTTCCGGGAGTATCAAAGGAGGGTAACAGGGGTAGATTACCGGGAGACATTTCATTACCTTAGCTTTCATACTCCTTTTGGTGGAATGGTGAAAGGAGCACATCGCACGATGATGCGAAAAATGACCCAAGCTAAGTCCCCGGATATCGAAGCAGACTTTGAACGACGTGTAATGCCGGGAATGCTGTATTGCCAACGGGTCGGAAACATTATGGGCGCTACAGTGTTTCTCTCGCTGTCAAGTACTATTGACAACGGCTGGTTTGAAGCTCCAAAACGGATTGGCTGTTTTTCCTATGGCTCGGGCTGCTGTTCGGAGTTTTATAGCGGAGTGGTCACACCTGACGGTAAGGAACGTCAAAAACGTTTTGAGATTGAGAGGCAATTAAACGGACGTTACCAGTTATCTATGGACGAATACGATGCATTATTGGCGGGAAGTGGTGCAGTGAAATTTGGCACACGGAATGTCAAGCTGGACTTCGATTTGATCCCTGGTACGTCAGTTGTATCTGGTGGAAAGCCCAGGTTGTACCTGGAGGAGATCCGGGAATTTCATCGTAAGTATAGGTGGGTATCATGAATTATCAAACAATTAAAGTCCGTTTTCAGGAGCCGGTTTGCTTTATACAGTTTCACCGTCCGGAGGCAAATAATACGATTAATGATATATTAATTGAAGAGTGCCATCAGGTGTTGGCACTGTGTGAAGAGAAGATGACAGTTATTGTTTTGGAAGGCTTGCCGGAAGTTTTTTGCTTTGGGGCGGATTTTAAAGGAATACAGGAAAAATCGGCAAGCGGGCAACAAACTGAAAATAATCCTGAGCCACTATATGATTTGTGGTTGAAACTGGCTACCGGACCCTACATAACGGTTTCACACGTTAGGGGGAAGGCAAATGCGGGTGGAATGGGGTTTGTAGCCGCCAGTGATATTGTTATTGCCGATCAGACTGCACAATTCAGCTTGTCGGAATTACTATTCGGGCTTTTCCCGGCATGTGTCCTGCCATTCTTAGTAAGGCGGATAGGATTTCAGAAAGCCAATTACTTAACGTTAATGACTCATCCGATACTGGTCCAACAGGCACATACCCTGGGTTTGGTTGATGCCTACGATTCTCAAAGTAATGATTTGCTGCGGAAGCATCTGCTGCGTCTTAGATTATTGCCAAAAAGAGGGATTTTACGCTATAAACGCTATATGGGTGAGCTGGATGGTGCACTTCTTAAGTCCAAATCATTGGCAATAGCCGCAAACCGAGAAATGTTTTCAGACCCTCGCAATATTGAAGGAATTATACGCTATGTTGAAAATGGGCGGTTTCCCTGGGAAAAATGATATATTTCTTATCCAGTAAAAGTTTCGGAATAAATAAGCTCAAGAGCGGCAGGAAGCGGTTTCATGCTGTTTTATATCTTAAGCCTACGAAAGGAATGGTTATGACAATGATGCAATCTGTGGTTAATTTACAGGAAATCGACCCGGGAATTGTTCAGTTGACAATGGAAGACAGGGTCAATAAAAACACTTTCTCAGAGGAATTATCTCTTGGACTGATTCAGGCATTTGATGAGATTCAAGCTGATTCTAATTATAAAGTAGTGATTTTAACCGGGTACGACAGCTATTTCGCTTCTGGCGGAACCCAAGAAGGGCTGTTGGCTATCCATGAGGGAAGGGTAAAATTTACCGATGGCCCCGGGAATGGAAAGAACATATACAGTTTGGCATTGGATTGTAAAATTCCGGTGATTGCAGCTATGCAGGGGCATGGTATCGGAGGCGGGTTTGTCATGGGGTTGTTTGCTGACTTTGTCATTTTAAGCCGGGAGAGTGTTTATACAACCAACTTTATGAAATATGGGTTTACGCCGGGAATGGGTGCGACTTATATTGTACCCAAGAAATTGGGACACAGTTTGGCAATGGAGCTTTTGCTGAACGCTGGAAATTACCGGGGAGCGGAGCTTGAGAAACGGGGGATTCCGTTTCAGGTGCTGCCGAGAACAGAAGTGATGGAGCATGCGCTTCAATTTGCCCGCCAGCTTGCTGAAAAACCAAGGCTTTCATTAATTACCCTTAAGGATCACCTGGTTGCCGAAATCCGCCGGGAACTTCCAAGGTTTATTGAGGAAGAACTGCTAATGCATGAGAAGACCTTTCATCAGCCGGAAGTAGGGGAACATATTATGGCGTTATTTGGAAAGTAGTACCGCCAATAAACAATAAAAATAAACTTAGTGGAGGAATAGTAATGAATAAAGAAGAAATTTTTAGGCTTATTGTACAGCACGTTTGTGAAGTGATTCCTGAATTGGAGGGGCATGAGTTTAAGTTTGACGACCGTTTGGTTGATTTGGGAGCAAATTCGGTAGACAGAGCTGAAATAGTGACAATGACAATGGAGTCTTTATCGCTGAAAATCCCACGTGTAGAATTGTTTGGAGTGAAAAATATAGGTGAGTTGGCTGAGGTGATCTATGAAAAATTGCAGTCAGTCTGAGGTAGTCATTACAGGGATTGGTGTTACTTCTGCTATAGGGCAGGGGAAAGCGGATTTCACTTCAGCCTTGCTGCAGGGATGCCACCGGTTCAGGAAAATGCAGCGTGAGGGAAGACAGAAGGATACATCTTTTATTGGTGCTGAAATCGATTCGCTGTCATATCCTGAACATTTTTCAAAACGGGTATTGCGGGGGGCATCATTCACTGAACATGCTGCACTTGTAACACTTGATGAAGCGTGGAATGAAGCGAAGCTAGGTGAAGTGGATCCTCATCGGATAGGGCTGATTATAGGTGGTTCAAACCTTCAGCAAAGGGATTTGATGCTGACCTGTGAGAAGTATAAGGATAATGAACATTTCATAACGCCTACCTATGGAGTATCATTTATGGACAGCGATCTTTGCGGAATCTGCACAGAGCAATTCGGTATCAAGGGCATGGCTTATACTGTGGGAGGAGCTTCAGCAAGTGGTCAGGTAGCTGTGATTCAAGCGATACATGCGGTTCAGACAGAGCAGGTAGATGCATGTGTTGCCATGGGAGCCTTGATGGACCTTTCTTATAGAGAATTTCTGGCATTGAGGTCTTTAGGAGCTATGGGGACAGACCGCTACGCTGATGAACCCGAAAAAGCCTGTCGCCCTTTTGATAAGGACAGAGATGGATTTATATATGGCGAGGCTTGCGGTGCCGTGGTCGTTGAGCGGGCAGATTTTGCATCAGCCAGGAAAGCAGGTTCTTATGCAAGACTTTTGGGATATGCTATGGCAATGGACGGAAACCGAAATCCCAACCCATCCTATGAGGGGGAGATGAGGGTCATAAAGAAAGTGTTAGAACAAGCAGGAATGACAGCAAGTGACATTGATTATGTCAGTCCCCATGGTAGCGGTTCGGTAGTAGGGGATGAGCTGGAACTTAAAGTGATTCACGATTCACGGCTCTCACATGCATATATGAATGCGACGAAATCCATAACCGGACATGGGCTGACTGCAGCAGGTACTATAGAAATTATTGCAACTCTTATACAGATGAAGGAGTCACGCCTGCATCCGTCGAGAAATCTCATGAACCCAATACATGATTGCTGTAACTGGGTAAAAAACGAACCGGCAGCTCATATTGTAAAAAATGCTATAAGCTTAAGCTTTGGGTTCGGTGGGGTTAATACAGCTATTTGCATTCAAAACGCTATGATATGAATAGGGAATAATTCTCTTTTAATAACGCGTTTCCATAATTGGATTGTGAAATTAATTGAATATATGGTTACATAACCAATAAGTCATTATTGAGCATCTCATTGCAGATGCTTTTTTTGTATATAAGCGGTGTAATCCAGGTAGAGGGAATGGCAAACCTTATTTCTCTGTTCAAATCTGGGCGACGCCTTCAAATCATCACGATAGATGTGTTACAATGGAAATTCCTTGATTTTAAGGGGTTTTTATTGTTTTTAGTGTAAAAAACGAGCTGAAATTTCTTTGCTAGTGCAGCTTTAATTCGGATTTGATGGAGCCAATGCACACCTTTTATTTTTATATCAATTGTATGATTGAGAGTTATTATTTGGCAGAAATATTGTCGATACTTTTCTTTAAACAGCTCGCCTGTATTGAACAGGCTTTGAAAGTTTTTCATCTTACTAGGGTCAGGTGTTTTTTTGTTAAGGAGATTTTAAATTTACACAGAATTTAGCTCATACGCAAATTAGTCAGTAAACCGCTAATCCTGCAAATATAATTGACAATACTAATCATTAGTTTTATAATAAACATACCGGCGGTATGTAAATACTGTTAGAATGTTCGGGAGTTGTGATACTATGTGGATATCAAAAGAAGCTGAAGTAAGAAAAAAAGAAATACTTGATGCAGCATTAGAGTTGTTTTACGAAATTGGTTACGATAAGACCTCAATAAACGATGTTATAAATAGGGTTGGTGTCACAAAAGGCTCATTTTATTACCATTTCAAATCTAAAGATGAAATATTGGAAACAATTGCTCTTCAGCAAGCAGAAGAAATGGTTGCTGTCTTTGGAAAAGCAGCGGGTGAAAACAATAAAAATTCATTGGAAAAGATAAATATAATAATATCTGATATGCAGCAATACAGAGCTGAGACGAAGGAGAAGAGATTCAAGCTATTTGAAATTCTGAATAAAAGTGAGAACTTGAAGCTTAAACAGAAAGTATTTGAAAATTATATGAGATTAGGCAAGCCGATAATAGGGGAGATAATTGAGCAAGGGATAAAAGAAGGCACTTTTGCAACTGACTTTTCTGATGAATTAGCTGAATTTTATATCCATTTTTTTATTATTGTTCACGGCACGATTAATATGTTGATAAGGGCTTTGGACGAAAAACCTGAAAATATAGAAATAATAAAAAGAAAAGTATCTTTTTATGAGGAGATGTTTGAAAAAATTCTTGGAGTTAAAAAAGGCTCAATAAATTTTGCAGAACCTGTCTTAAAAATTCTAAACTATACAAAGGGCTAAAACAGTGATTTTTATCGTCATAAGCTGATGATTGTTGAGGAGTGAGTGTCAATGATATTTGTTCAAAGTTTTGAGGAAATGGAAGAAAAAATAATGGTTTATGCCGGAGGAAAGGGCAGAATACTGGCTAAACTTCTTCAGTCCGGCTATCCGGTACCAGAAGGTTTTGTTATTTTCCCATTTGCTTTTGAGAGCGGGCGGTTGATTCAGGCTGCAAAAACACAAATACAAACAAATATTGACAAGCTAAGAATTAAAGACAAGAATGTTTCTTTTGCAGTACGTTCTTCCGCTTTATCTGAAGATTCAGAAAAAGCATCATTTGCAGGTGAGTTCGAAACGGTACTTGATGTCGCAAATGAAGAAGATATTTATAATGCGATATACACGGTATATAACTCGCGTGAAAGTAAGCGTGTAAAGGCATATAGCATGGCCAAAGAAATGGAAATGAAGCATGATATGGCTGTAGTAGTACAGATTTTGGTGAAGGCAGATATTTCAGGGGTGCTTTTTACGGTTGACCCAATTACCGGCAGCAGGGCAGATATGATTGGGAACTATGTGCATGGAATGGGAGAAGCACTTGTATCCGGTGAAGCCACTCCATATTCATTCAAGCTCAAACGTCCGAAAGGCACATTTGACGGGCCGGCTTTATTTAAGCGCTTTGCAGGAAAGCTTTACAAACTTGCCCTCAATCTGGAGAATAATATAGGTACTCCACAGGATATAGAATGGGCTATCACAGGCAGAAGGATTTATATCTTGCAATCTAGGCCTGTAACTAATTTGAAAGGCAATAACCCGATTACTGGTGAATGGAACGACAGCCTCGCAGGTGATTACTTATGGTCCAATGCGAATCTTACTGAAGCGACTCCGGATGTTATGACACCGCTTACTTGGTCGTTGATAAAGATTATGCACGTAGAAAACCAACCGTTCAAAATACCTGGAGATTATCCCATGGTGGGCAATATTGGAGGGCATCCCTACATAAATCTCAGCTTGCTTGTTTCAATGATTCATGTTTTCGGAACAGATGTAGAAAAAATACTTAATAAATGGGTTGATGTATTTGGTCTTGTTCCCAAGGGAATAGATGTGCCGCTGATACCTTTTAAGATTACTCAGCTCCTTGCTACTATCCCGGATAATATCAGATGGGAATTTGAAGCGAATCGTCTTTATAAAGAATTACCCGGATTTATTGAATCAAACCCGAGATGGTGCGAAAATGCCCGCCATGCAATACAGAATTCCACTACAAATGAAAAAATGGCTTCATTGTGGATTGAGAATATTAAACCTCACTATATCCTCAGCTGCCAGCTGCTGAGAGTGGTTATGAAAAAATTCCAGGAACCTGTATTTAAGTTGAGGCCAAAGCTAAAAAAACTTGTTGGACTGGAGGATGCAAATATTCTCTTGTCCAATCTGAGGGGCAATTCATCATTGGCTTCCATTGAGCCGCTCATAGCCTTGTCAAAGCTTGCAGATGGAAAGATTAGCCGAGAAGAGTATCTGAAGCAATATGGACATAGAGGGCCACATGAATTTGAGACTTCCATACCCGGTGCAGATGAAAATCCCGGATGGATTGAACAGCAGTTGGAAAGCTTCAGAAAGTCTCCCGTGGATGTAGAGTTACTATTATCAAAACAGCAAAATGAATATGATGAGGCGATGAATAGGCTGAAGGAACGTCATCCTAAAAAATACAAATATATAAAGTCTAAACTTGAAGAAATTTCTTATACTGCTTGCATACGTGAAGCGCTTCGTTCGGAGTTCGTACGCACATACAGGGTGCTCCGTGTTTTTGCTGGCAAGGCTGGTGAATTGACAAAAATTAAGGATGATATATTTTTCCTCTATGTTGAAGAAATACTTGATTTATTATCAGGTAAGAGCGATTCATTAGCCTATATAGAGATAAGGCGGGAAACACATAAGAAATATTGTTCACTTCCGCCATATCCGATGCTGATTAACGGGGGCTTTGATATTTTCCGATGGGCTGATGATCCGGATCGCAGAAGCGATTTGTATGATTCCCATTCAAAAAATATTCAGTCATCATCCGATATCATCAGAGGTTTTGCAGGGGCTGCGGGAGTAGTTGAAGGAATTATACGCAGGTTGGAAAATGTGGAAGAGGGGGATTTGCTTCAGCCTGGTGAAATATTAGTTACTACTGTAACTAATATCGG
The DNA here is from genome assembly GCA_026414765.1 of Clostridia bacterium. NCBI lineage: Bacteria > Bacillati > Bacillota > Clostridia > Clostridia bacterium. The sequence goes on from JAOAIJ010000046.1 coordinate 29,707, forward strand.
CTGGACGCCATTATTCCCACGTGCGGCTGCCATAGTGACCGATGTAGGCGCGCCCTTGTCTCATGCCGCTATTGTTGCACGTGAACTAGGCATTCCTGCGGTCGTAGGCTGTGGAAATGCTACAATGCTCTTGAATACAGGTGACAGGGTCAGGGTTGATGGAGGGACTGGGATTGTAAGAATTATTGATACTACAGGGAATTAACTTTTTGGCGATATGACAAACGTTTTTGTTGTTTTTAGGGGCAACGTTGCTGTTTGATGTACAGAAAGAAACTGGATGAATAGATTGTAAAAAGGATAAGAATTTGTTGCTGGAAACGCTGGAAGAGAGTCGGGATCAAAAAGAACAAACTTATCAAGCCTGGGATTGACAATTACAAAGCGTGGGAGTATGCGAACACAAGAAAAGGCTACTGGAGAATCTCCAACAGCCCTATACTTACAAGAGTTCTAACTAATAAAAAGATTAGGAAACAAGGGTTTCCGACAATTTTTAGCTGCTGTATACCGGACAGTATGTACGGTGGTGTGAGAGGTCGGGAAAAATTACATGATTTAAATGTGTAATGACACTTGGCTGGAATTTACTTATTTGATTTCAAAAACACTTGTATTTATTTTGAATACTGAGCTCTTTATACTGGGTCCTTGACCGTAATACACCCTGTACGTATCGTTGCTTACTTTAAGTATAGAAGGGTCAAATAAGCGGTTATCAGTTCCCGAAGATGATGCTTGCGGCAGTATGTTTTTTGGCTGGGAGAATGTCAAACCGTCCTTGGTGACAAACCCATGAAGTCCATATGGATATCCACTTAAAGGACCTTGAGGGTGGGATGTTATTATCCAATAGTACCCGTTTGACAATACAGCTATAGAAGGATCATTAAAATTAATCAAGGAAGTTCTTTTTCCATTCTCAAAAGTAAATTTCAATCCGTCAGTCGATATCAACGAGCTGATTCCGGTCTTACCTTCATAATCAGTACTGTCTTTCCACTTTATATCATTAAATACATTATCGGTTATTACATATACCCTAATACTTCCATCCGGCAATTGGACCGCTTCCATAGCTGAATCATAAGTAGCATAGTGGTCTTCTGGCTCAATTCGGACTCCTTCATCGACAAAATTCAGCCCGTCGTCAGAAATGGCTGAAGCAAGTTTATGTTTAAGACCCTGTGAACTGTTGTAGAACAAGCCATAATACATCCTGTATTTGCCCTGCGGTGTCTTGACGACAGTAGGGTGTGCGGCATTTCTGACCCTGATGCCATCTTCCCTAGTAAAGTTAATGCCGTCTGAAGAAATAGCGGACTCAATATTACCTCCATTGCCATAATATAACCGTATTCTTCCATCATCTAGAACCAATGCATAGGGAGAATTGCCTGAGGATATTCTTGTACCTGAATCTTCAGTATAACTGGCAACAATATTGTTTGATATAAAATTGGCTTTTAGTGAATCTACAGTTTTTTTACGTGTATTTATCCTGTTTTCAAAATTAGTTTTATCTAACTCGTTTTTTGCTGATGAAGTTTTTTCCCTTGCTATTGCTTCCAGACTGCTGATATTGATAAAATTATCTACTGTTGAGAGCGGCGCTTTTTCGTAGTTAGAGATAGCCTGTTCAATTTCGCTGTTAGCAGCTTGACTATTGTTATCTGTATTATTTGGTTCAGGTGTTTTGGTCGGCACAGGAGTTTTTGTTGTTTTAAAAGTTATTGTAATTTTCTTGGCGTACGGCTTCTTGGATGCATCAATAAAGGAATTTGCAGGGACAGTGAGGATATAGTCTGTCAAATATTGCAGTGCTGTATTTGGTTTGATTGTTACTTTTGTTTTGCTTATGCTTACTTTAAGCGCGACTGTTTTTTTGTTGCTGGAAGTGATAGTAATATTTTTATAATTGCTCCCCTGAGAGACATTTTTGTTAAAGGTAAGTATTACTGAAGTGTCTACCCTTACGTTTTCTTGTTTGTTTTTTATGCTTACACTGAGTAGGGATAATGCTGCTGGATTAGAAGCAGCTGCAGTTGGACTGCTGATCATTATTATGTGTAAAATAAGGCAAACGCATACGATAATCGATATTGCTTTTTTCACGGAATGGCCCCCTTTTTTAATTCAATAAATACGGAAAATTAATTAAGAATAGTTGTAGTGCTAGAGCTTATTGATATATAATAGTATTTTACCAACTTTAATAATATTATATTACAAGATCATTGATGCTTCAACTAATAAAGAACTCTATGATGTTCACTTTTTAGCGATATTTAAAACAACAGCTGTTTGTCATACTACTATAAAAGGGGTAAAAATCTATGATCCAAAATGAGATTTATGAGCTTATGAATCAGAATCCGGGATTTTATATGGCGACTTGCGAAAATGATCAACCGAGAGTCAGGAGGATGTGATGAGGAGAAAAGATAGGGAAGTATCAAATATAGAAGAAATAAAAAGCATAATCGAAAAATGTAGGGTTTGTCATCTTGCTATGGTAGATAAAGGCTTACCGTATGTAATACCCCTTAATTTCGGCTATAAAATAGCGGATAATTCTTTGGTGTTGTTTTTTCACAGTGCAAAGGAAGGGCGAAAAATTGATATTCTGAAAGAAAACAACGAAGTCTGTTTTGAAATGGCATATGAAGGTAAACTGGGTCATGTAGAAAATCCATGCAATTCGGGGTACTATTTTGAAAGTGTACATGGATTCGGTCATGTTGAATTCATTGAGGATATTGATGAAAAATGTAATGCACTAACACAGTTAATGAAACATCAGACAAATCAAGACTTCATATTTACAGAAATGCAAGCAAACAGTGTTTGTATTTTAAAGGTAGTATCCTCGAACTTTGTAGGCAAGAGAAAGCCGAATCCGAACATGCATACAGAGTAAAGTTTATTACAAGAACAATAAGATAATATAATTAATCTGGATTTATTTGAAACTTGACACACTTGTGTCAAGTTTTTGAGTTATGAACGTATTTTATCAAATATGGATATTTTGTATTGACACAAAGTCTCATATTTAATATAATGAGTATGCACTCAATGAGTAAGGAGTCAATGGAATGTCTAAGACGCAAAGACAGCAACAGAAGGAGAATACTAGGCAGCTTATTATCGATGTGGCTCTGAAACAATTTGCCAAGGATGGCTTAACAGCTGCGCGGACTTCGGATATAGCAAATGCTGCAAAAGTATCACATGGCACTGTATTTGCACATTTTCCTACACGCGAGATTCTTTTGGATACTGTAATTGAAGAGTTTGGCATGCGGATTACAAATCGGCTTCATGAACTTGTAAGTGAGAATTGCGGGATCAAGGAAGCACTTGAAGCTCATGTAAAAGGACTAAGTGAGTATGAGGGGTTTTATACCCGTTTGGTTTCTGAAGCTAGGTTAATCAATGAAAGCTCACGAAATTCATTGATTATGATACAGTCTGCCATTTCATTTCACATTAGCCAGGTTGCCGAGCGGGAGGTTAAAGCAGGTAAAATACGTCCAATTTCTGTTGCTCTCCTTTTCAATACATGGGTAGGCTTGGTACATCACTATTTAATCAACAGTGATTTATTTGCACCAGAAAGCCCGGTTTTAGAAAGATACGGTAAGCAATTAATTGAACACTTTATAAATCTGATTACTAAATAGGAAGGGGTTAATCAATATGAAGACATGTATTGCATGTGGTATGCCAATGAAAACAAAAGAAGATTTTGCTTTGGGAGATGAAAACAAGGCTTATTGCAAATACTGTACAAGGCCTGACGGTACAATGCAGTCCTATGATGAAAAGCTAAAGGGGATGACAGGGTTTATTATGAAAACCCAAGGGTTGGATGAAGAGGCCGCACGGAAAGCCGCCGTGGGGATGATGGCGAAGTTGCCGGCATGGAAGGATAAAAGTTAGAGCAGGAGATGTGTAGGATGAAATACGATAATTTTTTCTTGCCTGTCAACAACCTTGATGAGGCAAAAAGCTACTATAACGGTGTTCTTGGGCTGGGTTTGAAGTTTGATTTTTCATCCTTGGTATAACAGACTACTCAAAGACAAGTACATTACGGGTTGAATGTTAATAGATTGGGGGTGAAAATATGGCTAAGAAATCATATAATGAAAAACTGAATGACAGCAAAAATATGCCTGAAGTCGTTGAAATTACTGATCCTAAAGCAGTTGCAAAACTTGGCGGTACAAAAATGCTTATAGCACCTCCTCTTGCCTATGATGAAATCATGAAAAAGGTACCGAAGGGTAAAGTGATTACATCGGACTACATCAGAAGTTATCTGGCCCTAAAACATGGTGCGGATTACACTTGCCAGCTGACTGCGGGAATTTTTATAAATATTGCAGCAAATGCCTCTTCGGAAAGGGGGGTGGACGAGACACCTTATTGGAGGACACTCAAAAAGGATGGGGAATTGAATGAAAAGTATCCCGGCGGTATTGATGCCCAAAAGTTCCACCTTGAAATGGAGGGTCACTTTATTATTCAAAAAGGCAAAAGACATTTTGTTAAGGATTATAAAGGGAAATTATATGAAATCTTAGAATAATATAGAAATCTTTATTAATACTTTTATATTGACTATAATATATTTGAGAGATAAAAACACGATCCGGTTGGTAGTCCGGATGCAGGATATCCTGTCAGTAACCTGCCCTCCTGGGGTTGTCCGTTCTCTTGATAGTAACTTACAGGAGGAAACACAAATGAATACCAAATTGACGGTCTTTTTTGACGATCCTTTTTGGGTCGGAGTGTTTGAAAGGCTTGATGAAAGCTTGCTTGAAACTTCAAGAGTTGTTTTTGGTGCAGAGCCAAAGGATTATGAGGTCTATGCTTTTATCCTTGAAAATTATTTTATGCTTAAGTTCAGCAGGCCTGTTAAGGTTGAGGTTGGGTTTGAAAAAAGGATAAATCCAAAGAGACTTCAGAGAAAAGTCAGGAAAGAAACCTCTATATCAGGAATTGGTACAAAGGCGCAGCAAGCAATAAAGCTTGAGCAGGAAAGCCGGAAATCAGAGAATAAGAAGGCTTCAAAGCAAAAGCGTGAGGAAATGGAGCAGCTCAAATTTGAGAAAAGGCAGGAGAAAAAGAAGGAAAAGAAAAAAGGTCACTGAACTGCAGCAAAAAAGTTGCAGTTTTTTTGTTGACTCTCACAGTGTGTGAGGGTCTTCAATAGAATTACAATCCGGACTGTAAGACCAAGCAAGGAGGTACAATGTTTAAAACTGTTTATGATGTTACAAACAATGCTGCCTGGGCAGCTGAAACACACTTTGGACTCACGGCGGGAAAGGATTTGACCAATGAATTTGCCTCCTGTCATGCAGGTCAGCCTATACGGATTCTGTGATTTATCAGGTGTTTCCGGATTTTTACAAAAGATAATGTTGATACTGTCAAAAAAGCCCCTAAAATGTCAACAAGCATTACGTATTGAAGTGTTGTTATACTCATTAAAAATGCCCCAAGCATAGGCCCCACCATAGAGGTTGCTGAGTTGATCATTTGACCGAATCCATCTGCTTTTGTTAGTTTTGATGGAGGGACTAGCTGGGGAATAGCAGCTTGCGGCAGCAAGCCTATAATACTGGCTATTGTCAATGCAAAAGCTGAGCCTGTTTCCATGGTAATTCACCAGATGGTTGAAAATTGTACGCTACTCGGACTTAATAGTGAAAATGCCTGACCTGTATAGATTGTAAAAAAAGATTTTCTCCAATTCTCATTTTGTCTCATATCATTACCTTTCAAGACAATTTACAATGATTTCTGCACATTCCATAGCTCCGTTTTCAGCAGCAATGTTTTTGCCGAGGGCTTTAGCATTTGCAACGATTTTATCAGTTAAGGCAAAGCTGATTGCATCGGCAAGCTTATCTGCAGACAATTCCTTTTTGGGAATGGGTTTTGCAGCAACCCCTAAATCATAAGCTCTATGAGCCCATGCAAACTGATCATTGGAAAAAGGTATAACAATGCTGGGAATTCCTGCTTTAAATCCAGCCGCGGTTGTACCTGCTCCACCATGATGGCATACCGCTGAAACTCTCTCAAATAGCCATGAGTGAGGAATGCTGTCAATTGCAATGATGTTTTTCGGAAGATTTGCCGGTTTACCCATACCGCAGATTATACCACGCTTGCCGCTTTTTATAATGGCCTCCGCTGCCATTTCTGCCAGTCCATCATGCTTTTCTATGGAAGTCATACTTCCAAATCCAATGTATACAGGTTTTTCACCCGTACTTAAGAAAGCTGCAAGCTCATCGGATGGACTGTAGTCAATAGCCTCTTCGACAAACCAGTAGCCATTCTGGTGAATATTCTCGTTCCAATCATCAGGCTTTTTAAAGACGAAATTACTACAGGAGACAATGGCAGGATGTGTTTTATCTGTATGCCGTTCAAAGGGACAGCCAAAATTGTCAGGTACTTCTCCAAAACGCTTTTTCCAGAAGCCTTTTACAGAGTTTTTTGAGGCCATCCAGAGCATTCCTTGAATCATAGCATAGCTGACTTTTTTTGTAAGAATATTGGATTGAGTTTTCCCATACATCACTACAGATAAATATTCCTTAGTCTTGTGCATTGGGAAGGGAGAAGCCAGGACAGAAGGAATACCGAATTTTTGTGCTGCGAAATAGCCGATAGTACAGCCTGGGTGGTAGATAATGAGCTCACTTCCTTCGCAAGCTGAATAGTAATCGTTTACCATGTAAACACCATATTTCTTCATTTTATTGAAAGTCAAAAGCATTTTTAAAGGATTATCAGATGAACCGGCTGCTTTCAAAAGCTTTGGATCAACGTTCAAAGTTTCAATATCTGCCTCTATTGGATAGACATCTATTCCATAACTCCTTATAAATCCTTCAAAGCTTTTGCTTCCGGTGATGCGAATATCCTTCCCTAACTTTTTTAGCTGCTGTGCAAGAGCAATATACGGTTGAATATCGCCACGTGAACCAGAACAAAGAATCGTAATCATATTTTTTTACCTCCAGTATGAGTTTGTTTGTGTAAATTCATTTTTTTATCCAATCTGTGTATTTAGCCTTCCTTTCAAAATGGGTTTGAGAATGACTGACTTCTTTATTTTTAAGTTATTTATGGATCTTGTTTTATACGACAACTTGTTGTATGATTATAGTATACTGTTGCCCAAGACAACTATCAACCAACAATCAAGCAGTAAATGTCGGATTAAGGGAGATGTAAAAATGAAGAAACAACCAGAAATCACTGCACAGACCAGACAAAACCTGGTTGATGCATTTTGGTCTCTTTACTGTGAGAATAGGATTGAAAAGATTACAGTAAGGGAAATAACCCAGAAAGCAGGATACAATAGAGGAACGTTCTATGAATACTTTACTGATGTGTATGATGTGCTGGAAAACATAGAGAATTCCTTGATTCCGACGCTTGATGAGCTTCCACCGCTTTCAACACCCACAGGAACAATGGGAATGCCATTGGATATGTTTCTAAAGCTTTATGAAAGAAATAGCAAGTATTATTCTGTATTGCTTGGAGACAATGGGGACCCTGCATTTGCAAGCAAACTAAAAAACTCAATCAAGCCAACTATAATGGAAGTGTTTGCTGATAAGTCAAATGTTGATCTGATGGAACTGGACTATATAATGGAATATACGCTTTCAGCTATGATTGGTATTATGAGCTATTGGTTTAAACAAACGGAGACTCTGACAAGTGAAAAATTGTTTGAATTGATATACCGATTGATGGAGGAGGGGGTAATGAAGCAGCTCCCAGTGTAAGAACGGAAAAATGCACAGAAATTTTTGATAAAAGGGCATTTTTTTATGAAGATAACAGCTTTTGATTTGAACTCTTTTTCAAAATCTTTTGATGGTGGAAATCCGGCAGGAGTTGTACTTGCTTCCGATGAGCTTTAAGAAAAAGATATGAAAAAACTTCTGGTATTATTGGATATAGTGAAACAGCCTTTGTGATGAAGTCGGAACTGGCAGATTTCAAGGTAAGGGTTTTACACCAATTGAAGAGGTTTACATCTGTTGACATGCTATGATAGCGGCATTTCTAGTATTATTGAACTAAAACATAGTTAAGCAAGGCAATTAAGAAACCAAAGCTGAAATTTTGAACGTACTTAGATTTGTATTGACATGTTTCATTATATACATATAAGCATCTACTCCATATTTTTTAAAGGTGTCCAAAAAGCTGCTGATATATTTCTGTGAATGGACAAAACAAAAATTTACATTTGCTATTCATCCAATTTTCCCAAGGAGCCTTGTTTATGAAAATATAAAAAGTAGCGGTGCATGGAAAGGGGTTTGCATTGAATCATTTGATAGTAGATTAGCCAATATCTCACTAGACCAAATAGGAAACATCATTCCGGTGCATGATATCAAAAAGCTTTAGAAGTGATCATTGACATCTTCTAAAGCTTTTTAATAGTTTATTGATATTAGTGGTCATGCCCTTCTTCAGCAGCTTTCGCATCTGCTTTAGTTTTATGAACTGTACCAAAGGGATGCTGAGGTGGTGCATAAATAGAATATAATTTCAGGGGCTTATTGCCTGTATTGATTAAGTTGTGCCATTTACCAGCAGGTATAATGAACGCATAGTCATCGCTGACATATGCCTGAAAATCCAACCTGTCTTTCGTATCACCCATTTTTACAAGTCCTTGACCTTCTTCAATACGTACAAATTGATCGAGATTGGGATGGATTTCCAAACCTATGTCTTCACCAACATTAATACTCATCAAGGTAAGCTGCAAATGGTTTCCTGTCCATAAGACAAGACGGAAGTTGTCGTTTTGCTTGGTGGCTTCCTCGATATCAACTACAAACGGATTAGGCCCATAATCCTTTAATATAATTGGGGTACTTGCCTTGGCTTGATTCATATAAGGAAGATATTGATTAGGTAACTGGCTCCATAAATCCGGGTTACACATTGGGGTATTGGCAAAGTAAGGACACTGGTACATATTATATGCGTTATACATTGGAGTGTTAGCATTATTTGGGTATTGATACATATTCGGGGCATTATACATAGTGCTCGTTCCTTTCATAAGCGTATAGTATATATTATGTTTTATGTAAAGGAGATGTGCTTTGATTTGCCGGAATGATACCTTTAGAGCAGTGCAGTATCATCAACATTCTTTTGCTTTCTAAATATGCAAAGCTGCTCAAAGTAGAGAAAAAAGTCTGTACTTAACAGGCTGCTAGATAAAAGAGAGTCGATATTTTCCCAGATATCCTGGATTAGAAGGGTAGTTGCCAGTGAATTCGGTTTCTCCTTTGTATCAATATATCCGTCAAGCTTAGTAAAATTTTTTTAAAATTATTCAAAAAATAGCCCATACAATGCAAAAATCTGCCAATGGAATGCCATATATCTCAAATGTTGGTAAGATTGGGCCGTATGTAAGCATTTGGAACAGTTGCGTCAATTACAAAATATATAGAAAAGTACAGATAATCAATATTGTAGCCGGAAGAACGAATAAACTGATACATAACATAAATCTGAATAGCGTCTCCAAGATGAAAGTGGCTAAACGATAACCTGTAAATTGTTACTGTTTAGCCACTTTTGTTCCCTGCCCCAATCACTTACACAGGGTTATTGCGAATACATGCATATTTGGGCAATAGGGCAAAGTAATTTCCTGTAAATTATCATTGTCAGGAATAGAGTAGCATTGAGCAAACAGTTTGCCTAGTATGGGTATGGTGTCTATACGATCCGGGCCGGTTTCCATTACGCTTCCGCTCCATACAATGGATTCATTAAAGAAGCCATTGTTAAGTGAATAATCTGTAAAATCCAGTGCCGATCTCTCAGTAAGCCCGCTTTCATATTCTAATAGCATAGTAGTAGGATGAGAAGTAAAATCACAACATCCTACTATAAAGATCTTTTTATATCTGCCGGGGTTGTCTAACACGATCTTTTGTCCGAGGCAGAGTATGTTGTCAAAAGCTTCTGATTTGTATTCAGGCAACTTGTAACTAATATCATTAAACTTTAGAACCGCGCTGCTTATTATTTTTTCATCCGCAACCAGATAGGTATGTCTTCCATGGTCTTCTACAAAGCTGGCATCACGAGTATTTCCCAAATCAGAAAATGCTCTGTTGTTCAAATAATCCTTCAAGTCAAGCAAATGGTTTTCCCTTATGTCCTTAGTCAACTCCTCACCATTAATTACTATGTTTTCAAAAACATAATCTTTATCGTATTCATATGTAGCTTGGAGCAGATTTTGTGCAAATTCTTCTTCAAGTACCGCAATCTCGAGGATTTTCTTTGCAGCTGCATAGGAGACTTCTTTCTTGAAAGCTTTATCTGAAGACAAACATGCTTTTATAATAAAGCCATATATTGAGTTCCATATAAAACCGATTCTATTAATATCGGATGCGTATTTTTCCAGTATTCCTATTTTGTTTTTCTTACCAAGATAGGCTAAGCTTTCACCGAAGTGAATCCTGTTGCGGTATAGCTGCTGCAACTGGACGAAGATGTGGGAGAAGAATACATCAGTGTCCATGAACTCCCTTATTTCCTGTTCTATATCATTACAGTTTTCCAGGGCTTTTGAGAAATTTATCATTTGTTCAAAAGTGTTGAATCCATTTACTTTTTCATACATGTATGAGATTCTCTCTCTTAATATATCCTGCCAACTACCTGTCAGGTGTGATGTGTCCTCATCCACTGACATGGTCAGCATGTACTTATTAAAACCATTCAAAAAATGTTCCTTTGGCAAGAAATCCCCATAATTCATAGGAGATGAGTCAATGCAAAACAAATTGTCATTACTGTCAATACCGTTTATTGTGCAGAAATGTTGACCGTGATACTGCTGATAAGCTACCTGAAACCATGGACACCAGAAAATATCAAGATTTATGGCAACTGGTCTGCCTTCACAAATTTCATTTCTGATTAATTTCAGAGCTTCTTTTGCGTCTTTGCAATTTTGCTCGGTCAGCTTTATTCCATGATATTTATGTAACAAATCTATTCTTGTGCTTAAATCAGATTTTGGGCTGAGGCACTTACCCAACAGATCCCCTTTAGTTTCATCAAATTCAAAGTCCCAATCCTTAAGGTAAAGCATCTGGTGATCCCTTCCAAGCCATGAAGCAAGGGAGGCGATCAAATCTTCATAGCAATTCCTTGTATCTTCATGTAAGGGTATTATGTCCTCAAGAATTATTTTATCTTTATTTCCGCTTTTAATATTTGCATTTTGTTCGATATACTTACTGAGATCACAAACTGTCGGGTAGGCATACATTTCACTCAGGAATAATTTGAAATCAAATTCCTTTTCTATTTCCATAATCAGCATATGAGTAGCAACGGAATTTCCACCTAATTCAAAAAAGTTATCATTTACGCTTAATTTGCCTATTCTAAGAACCTTCTTGAATAAGTTTAGTATTTTTTTCTCAAATATATTAGCTGGCTCATCACTGTCTGATGCGGTTGGAGACTTTTCCTCAAGATTTTGAATATCTATAACAGTATCTTTGAATTCTCCGTTTTGATATCTTGACGCTAGACTGGAACGTTTCAGTTTTCCGCTTACTGTTTTTGGAATGCTGCTGATAGGGACTATTTTTTGCACACCTAGTGAAGTTCTTTTGTTTATATGTCTGATAATCATGCTTGCAGTCAGATTTGTATCGGCAATATCTTCTCCTGCAGCCATAAATACTATGATTTCATCAGTATGCCTGCTGCTGTCATATACTCCCACTACTGCGATATCGCCGGTGCTGATAGTGTCCAGTTCAGTTGCCACTGCTTCGATATCATGAGGGTAGTAGTTTTTGCCGTTCAGTAAAATAATATCTTTGTGTCTGCCGGTTATAATAAGGCGGTTGTTTTTGATAAAACCCAGATCTCCTGTTCTCAGCCAGCCGTCCGGTGTAAAAACGCTCCGTGTCCGTTCTTCGTCATTGTAATACCCTAAAGAAAGCTGCCTTCCTGATAATTGTATATGTCCGATGTAACCTTCATCAAGCTCCTTGTCATTGTCATCGCAGATACGCATTTTACAGGAACTCAACGGATATCCTACATCAACAAAGGATACGCAATTGCTTTTGTCTTCCGGTATGTCATCGCTTATTTTATTTCCTGTAGTTGTCGTGTTTCTGTCCAGAGTGTATTGTATGATTTCAGAGCCGTATGGAGAAAAGGAAACAGCTGCACAAGCTTCCGCTATACCGTAGGAGGGAACGATAACAGTGTCTTTTATCTTGTGTACTGCCAGTATGCTCATGAATCTCTTACATAATTCATAGGAGATTGGTTCCGCACCGTTTATTATAATTCTTATACTGGACAGGTCACATTCCTTTAATGCATCCTCGCTATAATATGATAATAGATGGCTGAAGCCGAAATTAGGGCATCCTGTCATAGTTATCCGGTATTCAGAAGCTTTTTTCATCCACAAGAGCGGATTTTGAATGAATAACTGGGTTGGCATTACGTACTGGTTTATTCCGTTTATTACACCATGTATATTAAAAAATATCAAGCCCATGTTATGAGTAAGGGGAGACCAGTACAGGAAAGAATCTTTTTCCGTTATATCCAATGCTGATGTAGATGCTCTCAAATTTGTGAGTATTACTTCATGGGAGTTAATTACACCCTTAGGTTCTCCTGTAGAGCCGGACGAGAATTGAATAAGGGCTATATCATCTGGAAGAGCCTTTTCGATTTTTCCAGGCTCATTTGCTGATAAAGCTTCTTCCAGTACTAAAACCGGAAAGTCAGGGCAGATATCGTTATCACGAGTATTTTTCTCTTTTATGTAATAGCTAATGTGTTCAGAGGCTTGCCTGGTTGAAATTAGACACGGATCTTTAAGCACTTTCCAAATATTAAATGTTCTTGAATTCACATCCTCTATATTTCCACCGGATACAGGCACCGGAATAATACCACCCAGTATACATGCCCAAAATATATAGACAAAACTTTGATTGTCGTCTATACGTATAACCATCTCCTGTTTTGGTTTTACTCCGCTTAGCTGTAAGTAATGTAGAACTTTGAGGGATTTTTCATACAATTTGCTGTAGGGAATATATATAGTTTTTTCAGCATCCTCAATAAAATACAACCCTTTTTCATTGGTTTTCTTAAGACTTTCAAGATACTCAGATAGGGTAAAAAACATTACTTAATACACCTCCGTAAATTTGGATAATTTTACTGGCTTTAAGCCGGTAGTACAGATATGACTTGATAGATTGAAAAAAATGTCATATTGGAATGGTATCATCTTGTATATCCCATGTCAATAATTTACAGAATATAAAATATATGTTTACTATAGAGGCTTTTGATGTTGAGTAATGTAAATGTAGAAAGGGATAAAAGAAATACTATTCTATTGATAATTGTAGAAATATATTATAAAATTACCATATGTTACCTGGGAGGTGTATGATGATTATTGTTGCAATACTATCAATCGCGTTTGTCTTAAGACTTTTGACGCTTATTTTTTCTATAAAAAATGAAAGAAGGCTTAAAAATGAGGGGGCAATAGAATATGGAAAAAAAAACAGTACAGTTATGGCTGTATTGCATACGGTAATTTATTTGGGGACAATTACATATTCTGCCCTGAATAAACAGCAGTTTGATACCGTATCTTTTGTCGGTTTGCTTATATGGCTGTTCTCATTCATAATGCTGATACTCGTAATCTATCAACTCAGAGAGGTATGGACTGTAAAACTTCTTATCGCAAAAAAACATAAAATTAACAAAAGCTTCTTCTTTAAGTATATAAGGCATCCGAATTACTTTTTGAATATTATCCCTGAGTTGATTTCCATAACCCTCATCAGTAAATTTTACATGCTATTTATTGTCGTATTTCCTGTATATCTAATTACCTTGGTTTTAAGGATAACCGAAGAAGAACGGGTGATGAAGCAAAATTTTGCAGAATTTTAGCAGTTGTTAAGCCAGACTTGCTTTATATGCTGGGTCGGCTTAGTTTCAGCTTATAGAATTCATATTATTTAAAAGCTTGGATTGTTTATTATAGCAATTCAGGCTTTTTTATTGTTTGAGAAAGTTTATTTGTTCGTGTATATTGATAATTTTTGAAACGCTGTTTTGCTTATTTAGCAAAACAGCAGCCAATTAGTATTGCTTTGACATCTAAAATCAGTTTGTAACACTACCCGGTATATTAACATAATATAGAGCAGAATGTATTATTTTAAACAATAAAGAAAGGTGTGAAAGGTATGGCTAATGGATTTGCCGGAGGATTTACAGGTGGAAATTTCGCAGCGCTTCTTGCAAACTATATAGGAGAAACCGTAACGGTATTTACATCAAGCGGCGGACAGTCGGGTGCGGGTTTTACCGGTGTAATACTGGCTGTCAATGAAGCATATGTACGTCTTATTACCAGAATAGGACCACCACCGGGATGCTCACTCGGAAACGCTTGTACAGGGTTTAACGTTGATGCGGAGGCTTATTGGGGTGGATCGTGTGGAGGATCATGCGGAGGGATGAATGGACCTATACTGCCGGCAAGCGAGGTCGGAGCAATAACGGCTGGCGGTTGGGATGGTTATCCTGTAGCAACAGTAGGCTCTGTAACAGATATACCGATTGCTGCGATTGTATCCTTTGTGCATAATGCCGTATAGTGTATAGAGCCGGACAGTCAGGCTGCTTCTAACGTGTGCAGAAGCTTGGCTGTCTGTTTTGGCATAAGACACCGGTCTTATTATTAACAAGTGAAGGGGACACAGATATTGGTATATGGTGTAACACAACCATTGCAGTATACATAATATAAAGTAACAAAGCCTAATATGATATCGGTAAAGAAAGGGTGAAAATATATGTCAGATGGATTTGGTGGCGGAAGCTTTGCAGCTCTCCTGTCTAACCACATTGGAGAAACTGTTACAATTTTTACAAGCAGTGGTGGACAGTCAGGTTCAGGGTTTACAGGTGTAGTTTTGTCTGTCAATGAATGCTTTGTACGCCTGATAACCAGGATTGGGCCTCCCCCGGGATGCTCTCTGGGCAATGCGTGTACAGGTTTTAATGTAGGCTATGGCTATGGATATGGAGGAGCAGGCACTGGCGGCAGTAATGTAGGTTATGGACCAGGCCCCGTACTTCCTGCAGGTATAAATGGTGCGGTTACAGCTGGTGGCTGGAATGGATATCCTGTATATACAGTTGGCTCAGTGACAGACATACCTATTGCATCAATTGTTTCCTTTGTTCATAATGCAGTTTAGGCAATCAGCCTTAATTTAACGGGTGCACAGAGTAGCAGAAGGAAGGAAAACTGCTCTCCGGCTTGAGAATAGCGTAAAAAATCTGATTGATAGAACAAAAGAACCGGGTATCAAACTACCCGGTTTTTTGTTTATCAGTTTATGTTTTCATTTTCATCCTTAATATCATACAAATTGTATGTAATACATTTTGAAGCTCTTCTGGTTTTAGAGGTCTTTGCAGCTTTTACTTCTTTAGTATCTTTTTTTGTACCTCTTGCAGTTTTGGCGGAGGTTCCGCCGGATTCGGTCTTGTTTGTGCAGTTTTTGTTAGTACAGTGGTTATTAATTACTATTGACCCACAAGTACAGAATTGTGCCAAAAAAATCACTCCTTAATATGTATAGTGCGCTATAATAAGCAGACAGAATTTTAGTATGCAGGATAATACCTTAAGAACGATCATTTTCTTATATTCGCCTGAAGATCAATAATGTACCTTATAGTCTTGCTTATCCTACCACCTGTAGCTGCTTGAGAATATTGCACTATATATAAGTATATCACATTACAGGCATTTTTAATATTATACCCCAAAAAATATATTTTAGTCATACTGAATATGACTGTGTCCTGTAAATTTTCTCCATAGGCCACTGTGCCCCGGACTTATTGACTTTGCCATACACACATGATATCATAATTAATAATATTTGCCGCTTTAAATGTTTATACATGCCGGAGTGGCGGAACTGGCAGACGCACAGGACTTAAAATCCTGCGATCTTTACCGATCGTACCGGTTCGATTCCGGTCTCCGGCACCAGTAGAGAGCTGTGACTTTAGTATGGCACAGCTCTTTTTTTAGAATAAATTTTGTTTTACATGCCGAATTTTATAATATATAATCTAATTGCAACCATGCCTTTTATTACTTAACATAGGGGAAAGGTTAATGTTTAAAAAAAAGATTTTGATAATAGATGATACGGAGCTTATGATTAAGCTTATAACCGATATACTTGAGGGAGCAGGGTATGAGGTGGTTTCTGCATCTAACGGAATTGAAGGGATACAAAAAGTTAGAGAAGAGAAACCCGATCTTGTCATTCTTGATGTTATCATGCCCGGTATGGATGGTTTTGAAACCTGTAAGATTCTAAGAGATGATGAAAGTAATAATCTTATGCCTATTATCATGTTAACAGCTCAGGATGCAGAGGATGATAAGTTAACAGGTCTTGAACTGGGAGCAGATGACTATATAATAAAACCCTTTAATCCTAGGGAGCTGATAAGCAGGGTAAACAATACACTGAAAAGGATTGACAGAAACAGGTGGGCAAACCCGCTTACAGGCTTGCAGGGAAATATTGAGATCCAAACGGAGCTTAATCAAAGAATAGCTAAAAAGGAGCCCTTTTCTGTAATATATGCAGATTTGGACAGTTTTAAAGCATATAACGATGTGTACGGGTTTGCCAGTGGTGATAGAGCTATAAAGCTTACAGCCGATATTATAACTGACAATGTGCATCTGTATGGAACTCCCAGAGATTTTATCGGACATATAGGCGGGGACGACTTTGTAATAATTTCTGTTCCGGATAGCGCCGATACAATATGTGAAGGCATAATCAAGGATTTCGACAATAAAATAATTGGATTATATTCGACCGAAGACAGAGAAAACGGGTATATTATAACTGCAAACAGACAAGGGCAGGTAATTAAATATCCAATAATGTCTATTTCTATAGCTGTTGTATCAAATGTGAATAGAAATATAATAAGTCACATACAGGTAGCGGAAATAGCCGCAGAGGTCAAGAAAAAGGCAAAAACCATATCAGGAAGTGTGTATATTAAGGATAAGAGAAAACAGTAGAAGGTGGAGAGTATATTGCTAAAGGACTATACAAGAGGGGCATTAAAAGTATTAAGTGATTATTCTATATCAATGCTGTTTTTTGCCGTATTCTTCCTTATATTTTATAAATATTTATTCGTTTATTCACTGGTTATTTTTTTTCTAATGGTTTCATTTTTGTATTCAGGTATGAGGAAGCTGGCATTGAAGGAAAGGAAACCACAGTACAAAATAAACCATTTCCCGATAAAGGGTATAATTTACGGAGTCTTGGGTTTCTTACCCGTTATCATAGCAACACTTGTTATCCCCATTATTCCGTTACAGTTAGAAGCATTTGATATGCAAAGATTAAAGCATGTAGCTGTTAATACTTTATTGAGTCCTTTATACTGGGTAATTAAACTTGGTAATGAAAAGTCTTATGTTTATTTACTTTCATACCTGGTAGTACCCGTTATTTCATTGTTTGGATACTTAGCAGGCTACTATGGTTTTGAGCTCCGTAAATTTTTAGGCGGAGGTATAAGAGATAGTAGAGAGGGTAGTTAGGGATAAGGCAAATGTTGATATTCAAATAAGAGCATACGCGGTATTACTGCCATTAATGCTAGTGGTATGTAGTGCCGCTTTTTATTAATGTATGTTTAGTTCATATAAATCAAAATGAACTGTATTCGGAAGTGGAGGGAAAAGTTTGGAAAAGGCAAAATTGATTTTTGAGAACTATAATCATATTATTGAAAAGGGATATGATAAAATATTATCGGGTTTTAAAGGCGACGATATACTGAAGCTTGGGGAGGAAAAAATCAACAGTCTTTTGAAAGGCGATATAAAGGAGTGGGAACATACTCCCATACCGTCGCTGGATGGTTTAAGCCCTAAAGAGTTTTTTTATAGCCTGAATGATCTTGCCCACACTATGGAGATTTTTAGAATGGGTGCGGAGATTTGTGATAAAGATCTCCCTGAAGTATTTCTTGACAGGCTGGAATACTTTGGAGAAAGTGTCGTTGAAGAGCTTTTAAAGTTATCAGTTGATACAGTACTTATAAACAGCAGTGAAAATTACTTTATACCAATACTTTCTATAAGAACACTCGGAAGATTAAAGAAAGAAAGTGCCATTGAGCCGCTTTTAGATATGGCATACAAGCTAAATGAGGAAAATGAAAACCTGGTAGAGGAGATAAATGATGCTCTTGTTGCTATTGGAAAGCCGGTGATAAATCACATAATAGACAGGATCATGGATCAGAAAAGAATAGGATATATAGATGAATATGTTTTGAATGCTCTTGTAAGGGTGGGTAAAGACAATAAAAGCGATGAGATTTTCAGGTGTCTCAAGGAAGCATTTGCAAAGATGGATGACAGGATTTTGGGAGCCTTGTGCCTGAGCGATTATGGCGATGGAAGAGCTATACCTGCGCTCAGAGGCTTTTTAGAAAAAAACAGGGCATCAGTTGATAGACAGACATATCTTGAAATAGCAGCAGCGATAAAGAGGTTAGGCGGAAATATTGATGATCTGATTTGAAAGTACAGCCGGTCAGCTGGCTGTACTTTTTTATTTTTCAATCCTGCATATGTCCAACCTATACTTGAATATCCTTATAATGGATATTTAGGAGGGGTTGATACTGTATGATAGTTTTGCTCAGAAAGAATAATGTGGCTTTGATAGTACTCATTTTCCTGCTCTCTATAGCAGTTTACAGTCTGAATCTAAAAAGTGATACGATTTCCGCAACAAATGGTCCAGAAGGACAGAGATTCATTATACTTGATCCTGGCCATGGGGGAGAAGACCCTGGGGCTGTAAGTGAATACAGCGGAATAAAAGAAAAGGATATTAACCTGAGTATAGCGTTTAAGGTAAAGGAACTACTTGAAAAGGAAAATTATAAAATACTTTTGACAAGAAGTGAAGATAGACTGGAATATCAGGGTACTACAAGCGAGACTCAGATGAGAAAACAGGATCTAAACAGAAGGAAAAAGCTGATGGATGAAGCCGGGGCAAATTTGGTTGTAAGTATACATCTCAACAAATTCCCACAGACACAATACTGGGGAGCTCAGGTTTTCTATCCACATAATTCACCAGAAAGTCAAAAGCTTGCAAACTACCTGCAAGCGTCGATAAAGGAAATAGCCGATCCAAATAACAAGCGGGTTGCCTTGGTAAAAGGAAAAGCTAATGAACTGCCCATAATAATATTAAGAGATTTAAAAACAACCACAGCAATAGTAGAATGTGGATTTTTGTCTAATCCTGAGGAGGAAAAGAAGCTTGCAACGAAGGAATATCAGGATAAGCTTGCTGAATCTATTGCTGACGGGATAAAAAAGTATTTTGAAAAGAAATGACACAGGCTATCTAAATGCTGAAAATCTTCTGAATATATAATACCTATCTTAGGATGTCTATTTACTTGTAAAATTTACTTGGTGAATTCACCTGGTGCTTTAGTTTATAATGTATAAACATTATGTAAACTAAAGGAGGGTGAAAAATGCATACGGGAAAGAGGTTTACGGCAGTTATTATAGCTTTGGTTGTAACTATATCACTCATGGGTACATCTTATGCAGAAACATCAAGTATTACAAATATCATGATAAACAACCAGCCTTTGTCAAGCAAGACGGCAAATGTATACCAGAATGGAGCACTACTGGTACCGGCAAAAGAGTATATGAATTCGCTTGGCGGTACATTCAGCTATGACAGTTCAACAATGACGGGTATTCTAAGACAAGGAGAAAATGAGATTGCATTCAGATTGGACAATAGTATTGCCAGGCTTAACGGTAAATACATACAGGCACCTGCACCATTGAAAATAGTGGAAAACAGGTTTATGATTCCTGCACAGTTTGCCTCAGAAAAACTTGGGGCAGAGTCGTATATGAAGGTTTCAAAAAATATACTGCTTGTATTCCAGCCTGTAGATGGGAAGATAGTGTACCAGGTAATGGCGGGAGATTCCTTGTGGGTCATATCTCAATTGTTTGGAACATCTATCAATGCAATAAAGCAGCTGAACAATCTGACAAGTGACAGCATTTTTATCGGTCAGAAGCTTATAATAAAAAATTGTACTCCTTTCAGCAGTATTTTGGAGGCTAAGACTGTAAAAACTGCTACATTGCGGAGCGGGGCAGGGTTTGAGTTTACAGCATTAAGCTATTTGCAGGCAGAAACGGCAATAAACGTAATTGGGAAAAGTGGAGAATGGTATAAGGTAGTAACGCCTAAGGGAAATGGTTATTTGTATCATACTACCCTTTCTGTCATTCAGGATTTAGCTGATAACACTGCAAATAGTACTTATTTCAGCAGGGAAATACAAACAGATACTTCTAAGAATTTTGTGACATATTCACAGTATTCCGTCCAAAAAGGTGACAACCTATGGAGTATTGCTGAAAAAGTCGGAGTACCGGTTAATGAGCTGGCAGCTGCTAATAATATGACCTCATCATCTGTTATTTATTTAGGACAGGAACTCATGATTCCGGTGTATAACATAGCTGTAAAAAGCACTCCGGAACCTCAATACGGAGAAATTCTCGATTGGTTTAAAGAAGCCCAGTATTTATTTTCTGTGGGCAAGACCGGTAAATTTATAGATGTTGAAACAGGAAAGAGCTTTATGGCGCGGAGGACTATGGGAGCAAGCCATTCTGATACTGAGACTGTCAGTGCTCTTGATACTGATATTATGAAAGAAATATTCGGAGGAAGCTGGAATTGGAATAGAAGATCATTCATTCTAGAAATTGAGGGCCGCAAATTTGCAGTATCTGTAGCAGGAATGCCTCATGCAGGTGTAGATGGGGTACCATATCTGCAAAATGTGAGTGGCAGAAGCGATAACTGGGGTTATGGACCTAATTATGACAGGATATCAGGCAATGGTATGAATGGACATTTTGATGTCTACTTCCTTAATGGTTTGAGGCATAAGGATAATAATTTAGACCCTGTCCATCAGTTAAAGGTATTGATAGCAGGAGGATTGCAATAAACCGGTGGTATATCAACAGGTGACAATCACTTACATAGATAAATTATGTAAGTGATTGTCACCTGTCATACTTAGATTCCCATTTCTTCCTTCTGCTGCGAAAGGTTTTCCCACAGTTCATACAAGCTTTCTAATTTGTTGTTAAGGCTTTCCTGCTCTTCATGCAGTCCGGTCAATAGTACGTGATTGCTGCAAGCCTCTTCAGATACCATTTCCATATCTATTTGAGAAAGTCTGAGCTCGATTCGGGTTATTTCCTGTTCTGTCTCGTCTAACTGCTTCAGCAGCTTACGCTGCCTGGCCTTTTCTTCCTTACTTGCAAGCCGTTCAAGCTTTGATGAGGATAATTTTACTTCCTCCCGTATGTCTTCGGAAGTATGTTTGTTTTTACTTCTATACTCAAGGTATTGTGAATACTCACCCTGAAAGTCATTAATTGAAGTATTGCTGATTTCTATTATTCTGGTCGAGAGCTTATTTATAAAATACCTGTCGTGAGAGACTGAGAGTATGGTACCTTCGAAGTTTGACAAAGCTTCTTCCAGTACTTCTCTCGAGTTTATGTCCAGATGGTTTGTCGGTTCGTCAAGTATTAGGAGGTTTGCCCCTGAAAGCATAAGCTTTACCAGGCTGACACGGCTCTTTTCACCTCCGCTCAAAATTGAGATGGGTTTAGTTACATCTTCACCTTTAAACAAAAAAGATGCGAGAGTGGTTCTGATTTGTGTCTGCGTAAGCTTTTCATTGCCATCCCATACTTCATCGATTATTGTATTTCTTTCATCGAGGTTTTCCTGTTCCTGGTCATAATAGCCTATGAGTACATTGTGTCCGAATTCAAATTCTCCTGCCGTTTTTTCCAGCTTTCCCACAAGGATTTTCAATAATGTAGATTTTCCACAACCATTTGGTCCGAGGAGAAAAACATTTTCATTTTTTCTGAGTTTAAAACTTATATCATGGAAAAGTGGTTTGCCTGGGTATTCTTTAGTTAAGTTCTCTACAAACAGCACATCATTTCCACTTATAACCCCTGTCCTGAACTTCATTTTTACTTTTTCAGGCAGATTTTTTGGCCTGTCTATTTTTTCCATCCTGTCAATGGCTTTTTGACGGCTTTCGGCAGCAATGATATTCTTTTCTCTGTTCCATCTTCTCTGCTGTTCTATAAAAGTTTCCATCCGGGCTATCTCTTTTTGCTGGAGTTCATAGTGTTTCTGCTGAATCTCCCTGTCAACAGCTTTCTGTTTTATATATGAGGAGTAATTGCCACTATAGGTTTTACAGTTGCAATTTTCGATTTCTATCGTTTTAGTAGTTACCGCGTCAAGAAAATATCTGTCATGCGAAATTATTACGATACTTGACCTGTAATTTTTTAAAAAACCTTCAAGCCATTCAAGTGCTGCTATATCAAGGTGGTTTGTAGGCTCATCCAAAAGAAGCATATCAGGTTCCTCAAGGAGAAGTTTGGCCAGCGAGAGTCTTGTTTTCTGACCGCCACTCAGGTTTTGTATTTTCATTAAAAACTGCTCATCGCTAAAACCAAGGCCCCGCAGTACCCCTTTTACTCTGCTGTTGTACTCATATCCGCCTTGACTGGCAAATCTTTCGCTCAGAGCAGAGTATTCCTTCATAAGAGAGGACAGGCTGACTTCATTAACAGAGGCGCTATTACTACTTATAGCGCTGATTTTTTCTTCAAGAAATTTTATACGTTTTTCCATGTCAATAAGGGTGGAATAAGCCGTAAGAAGTTCATCCCATATAGTTTTTGAAGAATCAAGGCCGGAGTTTTGTTCCAGGTATCCGATTTTTTTGTCCTTAGAAATAAAAATTTCCCCACTGTCCGGTTGCAGAAAACCGCATATCATTTTAAACAGCGTTGATTTACCAGCACCGTTTACACCCACAATGCCGACTTTTTCTGAGTCTTGTATATTAAATGAGATATTCTCCAATATTTTATTTGTACCAAAGGAAAATGATACGTTATTGCAAGCTAAAACTATCATTATTATACTCCCGAACAAAGTGTGTGAATACACGCTCTTAGTAATAACAACTCCCTGAAGAAGGGAATATCCTTCTGAACACTGTCAGCAGTCCTGCTCATTATAACAAATAGTAAACCGGTTATGCAACAGGTTACCAATGGTATGAGGTATACCAAAAGGCTGGCAATATTGACAATAAAATAACAAAGATGATATAATCACTTTGTCATATGGGATTTTTATGGAGTTTCAACTTCGCCGACAGAGGGTTTTGATTAATAGAAATTTGATTATGAGTAAAGCAGCATAATTTATGGAATTGACATAGTGTTTTTTCCATATTAAGTTTTTTGATATGTGAGGAGGAAGTTGATGAGTCTCAAAAAGAAAGTTTCAATTGCAGTAGTACGACGTTTGCCCAGATACTACAGATATCTTGCTGATCTGCTAAAAATGGATATTACCAGAATTTCTTCAAAGGAACTGAGCGCAAGGATGGGAATTACCGCTTCTCAGATACGTCAGGATTTGAACTGCTTTGGGGGATTCGGACAGCAGGGATATGGCTATAACGTTGAATCTTTGTATAATGAGATTGGTAACATTCTTGGTGTAAACAACATGTTCCAGACAATAATAATAGGTGCAGGCCATATGGGGCAAGCACTGGCAAACTATGAGAACTTTGAGAGGCGAGGATTCAAAATAATTGGAATATTTGATGTTGATACGGAGCTTATAGGAAAAAAAATAAAAGGTATAGATATACTTCACCTGGACGGTATGGATGAATTTATTAAAACCAATCAAGTTGATATTGCTATACTTACCGTACCATACGAACAGACACCGGTTGTTGCTGATAGGGTAGCACGCTTGGGAATTAAAGGGTTATGGAATTTTTCACCTATGGATTTAAAACTTCCGTATGACGTGGTAATAGAAAATGTTCACCTGAGTGACAGCCTTATGGTATTAGGCTACAACATGAACGAAAAATTTAAAGGTAAGAAAAATATATAAGCAGACGGTTTAGACCGCCTGCTTATTCTTTGTCTGCTATACTAGCTATATACTGTTTAGTGTAGGGAAAAACTCGGGGAATGCGGTATCTACAACCTGGGACTTTCTTATCATTGTTTCACCTTCTGCTATTAACCCTGCTATTGACAAGGACATTGCTATGGCATGGTCATTATAGCAATCTATGACAGTTCCTCTTAGCTGTTTTCCGCCTTCAATAACCATCCCGTCATCAGTCTCGCGGACTGATGCTCCCATCTTCGACAGTTCAACAATAAGATTTTTTAGCCTTCCGGACTCTTTTGTTTTGTAGCCCTGAAGATCTTTTATTACGGTAGTACCCTTTGCCATTGTTGCTGCAATAGCAATTACGGGTATTTCATCCATCAATCTGGGAATCAGCTCTCCGCCAATTGTGGTTGAATTCAGGTTTGAAGTTGATACTCTTATATCTGCAACCCTTTCATTATTCACTATATGTTCATTGGTAATGTCAATTTTTGCTCCCATTGTCTTGTATACATCCAGAATACCTGTCCTTGTAGGGTTTATACCCACATTTTTTATGACGATATCAGAGTTTGGGACAATTAGTCCGGCTGTTATAAAATATGATGCTATAGAAATATCGCCGGGTACAATAATATGTTGCCCATAGAGATTTTCTACAGGATGGCTTTTTACTGTAAGACCATCTATCTTAATATCCGCACCAAAACAATTCAGCATCAATTCGGAATGGTCTCGCGACTTGATTGGTTCTATAACCGTGGTTTCACTATTAGCATACAGACCTGCAATAAGTATGGGAGATTTGATGTAAGTATCTTGAACGGACAATTCATAAGTAATACCCTTAAGCTTGGATGGAGCAATGGTGAGGGGACAGAAATTGCCGTCGTCCCTTCCGTTTATAAGTGCGCCCATTTGACGTAAAGGCTTTACGACTTTTCCCATAGCTTTCTTTTGAGATGATTCTTCCCTGCTCACTACAGAGTTGAATGGTTGAGCTGCTAGGACACCCAGCAGAAGCCTGATTG
This sequence comes from Clostridia bacterium, assembly GCA_026414765.1. Taxonomy (NCBI): domain Bacteria; kingdom Bacillati; phylum Bacillota; class Clostridia; species Clostridia bacterium. The sequence goes on from JAOAIJ010000046.1 coordinate 55,046, forward strand.
TTGTTCCGGATTTTCCGGTATTTAGTACCGAAGAAGGTGGTTTGAGGCCATGTAGACCTTTACCTTGGATTCTGACTTTTTTTTCGGAGAGAATTTCAATACCTACCTGCATTTTTCTAAAACAGTCAATAGTACTTAAACAATCCTCGTTCATAAGTAATCCGTCAATCTCAGTAGTACCTTTAGCCAGCGAACCAAACATAATGGCTCTGTGAGAAATGGATTTGTCTCCAGGAACGGCTATCTCACCTCTCAAGGAGCTTCTTTGTTCAACCAACATACGATGTTCCCCCATCCTGTATAGATTATATTAAAGATTGCGGATTATAGACTATATTCCGTAAAAACCGGCTGCAGATAATGTTTATATGTTTGTGGTTTGGTATCTAGGTTTGGACGAATGTTCAAAATCTATAATCCTTTATTGAAGCTAGTTGCTTTTATATACTTTATAACCTTTACTGCATAATAAATCAAATGCAATATTTGTACTTTCTGAATCGGGTAGTGTTATTCTGAGACATCCTTGTTCAAATTCACGGCTGTTTGATACATTGATATTCTTTATATTAATACCATTATTGCCAAGTATTGTGGCTATCTCTCCAATTATTCCCGGTTTGTCAATTACATCAACTATTATCTCATGTATAGGTGTAATCAGGCCTTTGACAGGGTTTAATACATTTCCTGAAGTAACAAACAGATCTCTGAAATCCTTAGCAGACTTAAAAAAATCAAATATGTTTTTATTATCTTCCTTGATTAAATTTTTCTTGAATTCGTCAAGCATGGCTTTAAAGCTGTCGAGTATTGTACAGACCTGCTGGCTGTTACTTGACACTATGTTTTCCCACATCTCGGGACTGGAGGAGGCTATTCTGGTTATGTCTTTAAATCCCCCTGCAGCCAGCATCTGCATTTTGCCATCAGATGTGTCTGTCGCTTTCACCAGATTTACCAGCGCAGAAGCGATTACATGAGGTACATGGCTGATGCTTGCTGTTATCCTGTCATGTTCTTTGGAGTCCAATATTACCGGTATGCCGCCCATAATTTTAATAAGATCGGTCATTAGCTGCAAGTGATTACCATGGGTAGATTTGCTTGGAGATAAAATATAGTATGCATTTTCAAACAAGTGAGAAAAACTTGCAGAATATCCGGTCTTTTCCGAACCGGCCATAGGATGACCGCCTATAAAACAAGGAGGATTTTCCATATTGTTAACATATTCAACTATCTCTGCTTTTGTGCTTCCTACATCAGTAATTATGCAATCGGGTTTTACTTTTCCCGCTATCTCGTCAATATACTTTATAGTACGTCTTACAGGTGTACATATAAAGATGATATCTGAATCAAGAACTTCCTGTGTTATTTCCGTATACCCGCAGGATATTGTGCCGTCTTGAATTGCATGCTTTATCGAATCCATTTGACGGGTTACAGCAGTAATACGGCTTATGCCTGCGCGCTCGCGGAGGGCTTTTGCAAGGGATCCTCCGATCAGACCCAAACCTATGATAGATATTTTAGAAGATTTTAAAGTATTATCCTGCATAATGGAACTCTCTTCCTACTATTTCGGCAATTTTACTTATATCTTTGCATAAATCATCGAAGTTTTGGGGAGTCAGCTGTTGAGCAGCATCTGACAATGCACATCTTGGATTTGGGTGTACTTCTATTATAAGACCGTCAGCGCCGGCTGCGATAGATGCTTTAGACAGGGGTAAAATATATTGCGTCTTGCCGGCTGCATGGCTTGGATCAACTATTATAGGAAGGTGGCTTGAATTTTTGACTACAGGTACCGCACTGATATCCAGTGTATTTCTCGTTGCAGTTTCAAATGTTCTGATACCTCTTTCACACAGAACTACATTGTAGTTTCCTTCACTCATGATGTATTCGGCTGCATTCAGCCATTCATCGATAGTTGTTGCTGAGCCGCGTTTGAATAGTACGGGTTTTTTAGAACGCCCCACTTCTCTGAGTAGATGAAAGTTCTGAACATTCCTTGCTCCTATTTGAAACATATCTACATATTTATCAGCAACTTCAACTGCCCTTTCACTGGTTACTTCGCTTATTATCAGAAGACCTGTGGCATCCTTTGCCTCTTTCAGCAATTTTAAGCCTTCTTCTTCAAGACCCTGAAAAGCATAAGGTGAAGTTCGCGGTTTAAATGCCCCTCCTCTGAGGAACTGAGCCCCTGTCTTTTTGATTGCGAAAGCTGCTTCTAAAATCTGCTCACGGCTTTCGACAGCACAAGGGCCAGCCATAAGGACCAGCTCTTTTCCGCCTATCTTAACTCCATTTACGTCTACTATGCTGGCTTCCGGCTTGAATGTCTTCCCGGCAAGTTTATATGATTCTACTATAGGTACAAGCTTTTCCACTCCGGGCATGAGCTCGAGAGGAACATCGCTTAAGACTCTTTTATCTCCGATTACACCTATAATTGTCCTTTCTGTCCCTTGGGAAATATGAACACCAAGGCCTAATGACTCAAGTACTTTGGAAATCTCGCCGATTTCTTTTTCCTGAGAGCCCGGCTTCATTACAATAATCATAACAGATCCTTCCTTTCTACGTTTACGTACAACTATGTTGCACGATGGTGGGTAAACCCCGCTAAATATAATTTACCATTCTACCATTATACATAATTACATTTTATCTTAAATTTACAATGAGAAGGTGTAAATGTCAAGATAAATAGCTCTTTATAGGTTTATTATAACTTTTACCACTTTTCCAAGCACTTTAACCTCAGTTTTTGTAATATCCAAAAAGCGGGGTTGATATTCTTTGTTAGAACTGTCGGGAACAAGAGTTATAATTGAATTTGTTTTGAAAAAACGTTTGATAGTTGCGGATTCACCATCAACCATAACTACTGCTATTTCACCATTTTCAACTTCCTCCTGCCGCCTTACCAGTACTGTATCGCCGTCAAATATTCTGGAATTGTTCATTGAATCACCTGTAACCTTTAGGCCGAAAAAATCTCCTCCTCTGGCCATCTCATAAGGTATGTATTCGTAACCGATTATATTCTGACTTGCGGCTATAGGCTCACCGGCCCGGATTATTCCTAATACCGGTATGGAAATATATTCGGCATGAATACCTTGGGTTGCAGAGGGGTATTCAGAAACGCAAGGCTTAAGGCTGCTGATGCTGTCTGAATCCGGTATTTCATCAACCAGAAACCCCAGGGGAATATTACAGGCTTCCGCGATTGCTTTTACTACCGGGAATGTAGGGTATGTCCTGCCTGATTCTATATCGCCCATATAGCTTCTGGAAATACCTATTTTTTGTGCTAAAAGCTGCTGAGTAAGCTTTATACCTTCTTTTTTGGAAAATATCGAGCGGGCCGACTTAATTCTGTTACCCAATTCTTTCTTATCCACTATCATCACTCCAGCTATATCTTTATTTCTTATTTATTAATATTATATTCACTCATCATTATTATACGAATATAACGTCAAAACGTCAAACCATATTTAGAAAAAATAAGAAATTGGGAGAAAAATTTGGATAATAAATGCAAAATGACGTTAATAACGTCATTTTGCATTTGATGAATAGGAACATTTGGTATATATTCATCATATGCATAAGTTCAGCTATACCGTTCCCGGTCAGGTAGACCTGAAAGAATTGTGCAGAATGTGGAATTTATACAGGTAAAAAGGCAGGTTACAGAAAGATTGGTTGGAATCAGTATGAGCTTTTTACTAACACATCATGGATTATTATGTATGGTTACTTTTTTGCTGTTAGTATCGAGGTAGAGCATGGAACTTGGAAATGGAGGGAGTTATTTGAGTAAAATGAGAGAGACGGAAGTGCTGTTGAGGGGTTATAAACTTAACAAGGAAAGAATTATTTTTCTTGAAAATCAGCTTAAAAGATTGACCCCGGAATCACATGAAGATTATATTGAATATAGAATGTACGAACATGGATACTCTGGGGCATCACCCATGTTTGTCATGGAAAACGGTATAGAGGTTGCAAAACTTAATAAAGTTGAGTCTACAGCTTGTGAATACCGCAGGAAATGTGAAACTGAATACAGGGATGCTAATAAAGAAATGGAAAAAGAATTAAAGAAATTAAGATTCAATACTTCTATTATTGAAGAAAGTATAGAAGTCCTTAATAGAATAAATGCTAAATATAAAATAATTATAGAAAGCTACTATATTAATAATGTAAGAATGGAAGATGTTGCTGATTCCATACATATAGGCCGCAGTAGGTGCTATGTGCTTTGTAAGGAAGCGCTGAAATATATGGCCAGAGTCATTTTCGGCAGTCAGGCAGCGGTGTAAGTCAGAAACAGATATTTTTAGTCTTGAAGAGTGGAAATAAAGTGGACAAAAAAAGGACAAATTCAGGACGACAAATGGACATATTTTTGTTAGACTTGAAAATGTGATAATTTAAATTTTGATAAAGCTCCTGCGAAAAAACGCAGGAGTTTTATTATGCAAAAAAGTCAGGGGGTATCCTTATGTCAGAGATTAAGCGTGCAACTCTTCAGGCCGGTAAAAGGAATGCAGAGGGGCATGGACAGAAACTGCTGCAAAAGAATATGAATGAACTTCCAAAAACAATGGAGGAATTGAAAGCAGTAATTCAGATTGAAGGTGACCGGAGAGTAACCCAGGCACTGAAAACAGCGGGAATGAAGTGGCGGCATAAGTTTTTGGGAAAACTTGCTGCAGAGAGGAATGAAGCGGAAAGACTTGCAAATCTGACTGCCGAAAACAAAGTAAAGGAAGTATTGGAGAAATACAGGGCAGTTCTTGAAGAAAAAGAAAGGGCCATAAAAAATAAGGAACTTGAGATTAAGATAATGGGCTTTTTGTCTGAAAACAAATTACCGTTGGAGCTAAAAGGATTTGTGATATCACAGGATGAAGAAACTTCACTTAATAGAGCAGAAGAACTTTGCAGGATATGGAACAGGAGGATGCAGGAGCATATAGTGCCTGCAGAAGGTGAGATTATCTGCAAAAAGGGCTTTAGTCCATCATGACGGAGGTACACAATGATTAATGTGGAAAGAATTATTGAGAACATAGTGCAAGTATTAAGCCAGAAATATCCTGCTTTTAGTTTTTATTTGCACAGCATACCTGAGAATATCAGTGGGCCGTCATTTAACATATATCTGGACACTGACAGGTCTGAAGATAATAACCGCTTTCAGACCAATGAAATCACATCTATAGGTATTGTCTATTATTCTCCGGCTCAAGAACAGCCGGGTGACGGGTTATCACCCATAAGTGTCTATAGTGGAATGAAAAATATATTCAGAAAAGGATATTTTGTAGTTGACGACCGCACTCTCAAGGTTGCTTTGATTAGGGGAGGCAAACAGAATAACACTATATACCTTATTGTAAAGTTTGTCTATAGTGATGACAGACCTTGCAATGAGGAAGCAAACGAATTAATTGGAGAGGTAAATATAAAATAATCAGGAGGTATAAATTATGTCTTTAGGATTACCACAAGTATTAATAACTTTTAAGAATAAGGCCGCTTCTGCTATTACAAGAGGGAGCAGGGGTGTAGTAGCTATAGTACTGAAGGATGATTCAGTAGCATCTGGAATATCGGTTGCAGAGGTAAATGATGTGACTGAAATTCCACAGTCATTCTCCGAAACGAATAAAGATTATGTCCAGATAGCATTAACCGGGGGGGCCAAGGCGCCAAAGAAAATCATAACTGTGTCTATCCCCACAAATTCAACGAATTATACTGAAGCGCTAAATACCCTTGAGACAAGGAAATTTGACTATCTTGCCGTACCGGGAATCACCAGTGCCGATGCATCTGTGGTTGCGTCCTGGGTAAAAGGCCTGAGAGACAACAAGGATATCAAGGTAAAAGCTGTTTTGCCGGATACTGCTGCAGATCATGAAGGAGTAATCAACTTTTCCACCACAGATGTCGAAGTAGGAGGGAAAAAGTATACAACTTCGCAATTTACAGCCAGGATAGCGGGATTGCTGGCAGGGACACCTTTGAATTTATCAGCAACCTTTTGGCCTTTGCCAGAAGTGACAAACGTGCCAAGGCTGACCAAAACCCAGTACGACGAAGCAATAGCAGCCGGAAAGTTTGTGCTTTACCATGATGGTGAAAAGGTGAAGGTTGCAAGGGCTGTAAACAGCCTTGTTTCTACTACTGCTGATAAGGGAGAGGACTTTAAAAAAATAAAGATGATTGACATTATGGATTTAAGGCATGATGATATTAAGAAAACTGTTGAGGATTCATATATAGGTAAATACCCAAATAGTTACGATAACAAGCTTTTACTCGTAACTGCAATCAAAGGTTATGATGAAGGGTTGGAAAACGACGGGCTGCTTGATCCTTCATTTAAGAACAACACAGGTATAGACGTGGCAGCACAGAAAAACTACCTTATGAGCATAGGTACGGATACTTCGGCTATGACCGAGCAGCAGATCAAGGAAGCCAATACTCATGACAAGGTTTTCCTGCAGAGTAATATCAAGATCCTTGATGCTATTGAAGACTTCAAACTTACTACTATAATATAAGGAGCGTGATATAAATGGCTATTGAAACCAAAAGGGTAATAAACGGTACTTACGGGCAGGTCTGGCTAAATGATTCCGAAGTGATGGAAGCATATGCACTCCAGGCAAAAGTAGAAAAAAAGAAAGAAGAAATAAGTATTTGCGGAAGAGCAGGCACAGAATCAAAGATGGTAGGGTTCAACGGAAAAGGAACTCTTAAAATCAGGAAGGTGTCTTCCAGAATGGGAAGGCTTCTGGCTGAAGGCTTGAGAAAAGGACAGGATACCCGTTTCCAAATCATAAGCAAGCTTGCTGACCCTGACAGTTTTGGGGCAGAAAGGATATTGTTGAAAAATGTATCCTTCGATGACCTTACGCTGGCTGATTGGGAGGCTGCAAAAGCAGGATCAACAGATATTCCGTTTACCTTCTCGGATTTTGAGTATATGGACAGCATAGAAGGGTAAGAAAAATGGGGGATTGGCCGGCAAAGCCGATCCCTTGATATTTACAGAACACATTCAGATGGGGAAGGATTATAACTTTTCTGCAATTTTATAACTTTTACAGGAGGAATAAACACATGAATATTACAGAAATGCTTTTGGCAAATGACATAAGCGAGTTCAGGCTGCCGGAAAAGGAATTGGAAATAAAGAGGCTTAGCGGGCTTTATAAGCAGCCTTTCATTATAAGGTTCCGTGCCATCAGGCCTGACGAGGAGGAAGAGATACAGCGGGACTGCATGACCATCACTAAGGATGGAGTAGATGTAGACTCTTCAAAGATGAAATATATGACCGCAGCAAAATGTATCATTGATCCTGATACTAAAAACAAGGAATTGCAAAAGAAATTTGGTGCGCCTAATTACATGGAGCTGCTCAAAAAATTGTTTCTTATAGGAGAAATCACTGCTGTGTATGATGAGATACAGGAAATCAGCGGCTATGGGAAAAACAAGGTTGAAGAAGTAAAAAACTCATAAGCAGGGATAGGTTGACTTATCTCTGCTTCCGCAACTGGCAGAAGGGCGTGCTGCCTGGTGTTACAAGGAATCTTCCGGCTGGTGAGAGGATTGTCCTTGAGGCTTTTATCCATTTTGAAGATGAACAGAAGGAAAAGGCTCTTAGGGAGATTTCACAAAGTGGAATGACGTGCCCTTATGCATTGCTAAACCAGTTATGATTAAAGAAGAAAAGGAGGGTGGTGAGATGTATGGAGGATGCAACAGCTATTAGTCGTAATATAGAAAGTACTTTGAAGAGCATTCAGAAAAACCAAAGCTTTATTGGAAGATATACGGATTTTATGAAATTTATTGATGAACGTGGATTCAGGACAAACTTACGGATTGCACAAAATATGTATGAGGAACAAAGTAGTTTTCATAAAAAAATAATAAATATAGTACAATTTTGTTTTAAAATTGCACTTGAATTATTATCAAGAATATTGGATGTCTTAAAGGAAATTTTGAGTAAACTACGGCCATGGATAGCCAATGGAAGCAACTATTCGCAAAAGGGAAAAAATGCAGTTTATGGAATTTATTCAGCATCAGATAAGATAAATACTATAGATAGAGGAGTAGGAAGTGTTACAAATAATATAAGCATCACTTATGCGATTAAAGAACAAGAAAAGAGTAAGGATAGTTTTTTAAAGAAGCTATGGGAAAAGTTTTTTGAAAAATTATTGGATAAATTATTGGATAAATTAATAGACAATACTATAAGCAAAATACTCGATAAACTTCTAAAGGACACATTAGGAAAAGTATTTGAAAAGGTTGCAGATAGAATATTTCCTGAAAAGCTAGGCAGATTCTTTGATAAACTTGCCGATAAAATAACTTCAGGCAGATCGGGTAAAGTTAATCCTTCCGATGCCGGAACTTCAAAGCAGATACCTAAAATTGGAGGTAAAGCAGGTAGTATGCTTGGAAGCAGTATAAAAGCCGGGTTATCCTCTGGGCTTAAAGTAATAGGAAATGTGGCCTCTACAATTTTCAATGGAATAAGCAAATCAGGAAATAACACTTTGAAGTTGTTCGGAGCTTTAAGCAAATCTATTTCCAAGGTGAATGTGGGATATGGCCTATTAAGACTTGCTGCGTTAGGTGCATCAGCAGCACAATGGGTTCTTAATTCCGCATTACTTGCCAATCCCATTACATGGATTGTCGTTGGTGTTATAGGGTTAATTGCTGCTATAGTACTTCTTGTAAAACACTGGGATAAGGTAAAAGAGGCTGTTGGGAGGTTTTGGGACTTTGTTGTTTCCATATTCAGCAATATAGGAAGTTGGTTTAAAAAGCATGTTGTTGATCCAGTTTTGAGCCTTATGCCTAGCTGGCTAAAAAAGCTTTTTGGTGTTAGCGGAGGAGCATCCAGTAAAGGTGGAGGTGGGTCGTTTGGAGGAGCTGGTAGTAATGGGAGCTATAGAAATGGCCTTGCATATGTTCCTTATGATGGTTTTATAGCTGAGTTACACCAGGGAGAAAGGGTGCTGACTGCGTCAGAGAATAAAAACTATAAAAATACAGGCAACTCTTATAATAATTCAATTCCAAAAGGCGGGAATACCTTCAATATCACTATAAATGGAGTGAACAAATCCACTAATGAAATAATAAACGAGCTGGTCATTAAAATTAAGGAGACAGCCGGAACTATGGGGGAGGTGGCGTATAGCAGATGATTACAGGCATGATTCAATCAAGGATGATTCAGCATATTTTGGAAGATATAAAAAAAAGAAATGAAAAAATAAATGTAATCCTCTCATACAACAATTATGCAGAGACACTGATACTTCCGGTAGTTCCGGACCAACTTGAAATAAAAACAGGCTTGAACAACAATACTTTGGAAGTCATCAGCCTTGGTGAAATAGGCGTGATTGGGAACAGGAAGCTCAAGACCATTACAGTTTCTTCATTTTTCCCCAAGTATTATTCCTCATATCTCCAATGCGGGGAAAATGAAATGAGCAGACCTTATGCTGCTGTCGAAAAAATAGAAAGATGGCGTGACAGTAAAAGACCAATCCGTATAACAATTACCGGAATGTCTGTTAATATGCCTTGTATGATTGAAGAATTCAGTTACAGGGAGAAGGGCGGGCAGCCCGGGGATGTGTATTATGATCTGGTATTGAAGGAATACAGGTTTATACAACCGAAAATAATACAGCCGGACAATAATGGAAACAGGAGGCCTGTCGAAAGACAAAACTCTGCTACTTATACGGTAAAAAAAGGAGATTCACTGTATGCAATAGCAAAACTCAAATATGGCGATGGGAGAAAATACAAAGAGCTTTATGAAAAAAACAGGAATGTGATAGGGCCTGACCCCAATCTTATAAAACCAGGGCAGGTGTTGGTATTATGAGTTATAAGGTCTTTTACTCTGCAGATGGGGTAACAAAAGACATAACCGATTTTGTGACGGGTATACAGTACAGCGGTGAGACGGGAACTGCCGCAAGGAAAATGGAAATATCAGTGCTTCAGGGTACTGATTTTTTTGTACCCAAACTTCGTTTCAGAAACGGAGGTATGCTTATACTCTTTTCAGAAGGCAAGGAAATCATGAGAACTGTTGTTTTCAAACAGGATAGAAATGATAAGGATACTTTGAAGCTTACATCCTATACTCACGGCATTTATCTTGTAAAAAACAAGGACACAAATAGGTTTGAACAGCTGAAGGCAAGCCAGATAGCAGAGAAAATCTGCAGAGATTTCGGAATAGAGACAGGACATATTGAAGATACAAAATTAATATTTCCCAAACTTATTTTCAGGGATATGACCTTATGGGATATGATTGTTACTGCTCTGACTGAAACTACTAAGCGGAATGGAGTGAAATATAAAGTTTTGTTCAAGGAAGGAAAACTTTATATTTATGAGAAGAGGAAGCAGCTTGTTTCATGGGTGTTAAAGGAGGGGGTAAATCTCCTTGGGGCCAATATATCCTCATCCATTGAGGATATGAAGAACCAGATAAAGGTTGTGGGCAAGCTGACTCGAGAAGACTGCCAAAATGAAATGGCAGGCATCCTTATAAATCAGAAGCTGCAGAGGCTATATGGCGTGATGCAGGAAGTAAGAGAAGAGTCGGGAGACAATGTAGATATGTCTACAGTGATGCAAATCGCAGACAATATGTTGAAGGAGCTCGGCAGAGAAGCCATAGAAGCTGATATAGAAGCTATCGGATTGGATGAAGTTGAAGCTGGGTCAGCATTACAGATAACTGAAAGTACCACAGGTTCCACAGGTTTGTCAGGAATTTTCTATGTAGTACAGGATGAGCACTCAATAGAAGGAAATAAGCATACCATGAGGCTTAAGTTGACCAGGACTGACGATATACCCGTGATGAATTATGAGGCTCCAGGATAGAGGAAGAGAAGGAAGGTGGTAATTTGGGTGCAGCGGAATTGATAAACCTGATCAGACAGGAAGCATCCTGTAGGCTGAAAAGTGAATATAAGGGCTTGGAACTGGGTACGGTGACTTCACCATATCCTGATCTTGCTGTTAAAATTGACCATATGAAAGTTGATTTGACACGGGATGACCTGATCATTTGTGAAAGCCTTTTGACATCTACACGGATAATAAGCCTGAAGAGCCGGCCGGGAACTGTCAGAGATTTAGGAGATAAATCAAAAGGCATAATAAGGGATTCAAACAGCTTAAAAAAAGGAAGAGGCATTATTTTGGCAGAGACTGCACAGACAGGTGGGCACGCACACTCTTTAGACAGCTTTGAGATGATGAATGCCGATATGGAGCTGGTATATGCTGAGTTGAAATTTGAAGATGTTCTGAAGCCGGGTGACCGAGTGCTTGTACAAGCAGTGTCCGGGGGACAGAAATATATAGTGATAGACAGGGTGGTGGAATATGTCTGATATTTTTCCTCAAAACGACATAAATGTGGATCAGGACATTGTAAAAGTGAATAAGTCCGTATCATATGGCCGGTCTCCAATTTTTGATTTCGAAGCAGGAGAGTTTAAAACAGTTGACAGAAAGGTTTATATAGGTGAAGGGGTACAAGTCCTTAAAAACTGGATTGAGAAGACTATCCGGACAGAGCGGTTCAGATTTCCTATATACAGCTTTGATTATGGTATTACTTTGGAAGAGCTTGTTGTCAGAGATTTTCCCTATGAAGTGCTTGTAAATGAAATAAAGGAGCAGATAGCGGAAGCATTGATGCAGGACATCAGAATTGACGGGATAGGAAATTTTGAGTTTGAAAGAAACGGGAGTTATCTGAATATTGGATTTGAGGTCACTACTTTCGATAGAAAAATAATAGGCATGGAGGTGAGTATATAGATGTACGAAAACCAGACAGAAGAGTTAATAAAGCAGAGAATGCTTTCAAAAGCACCTGAGGGAATAAACATAAGCGAAGGAGATTTTTTCAATGATGCTGTCAGTCCTGCAGCAATTGAACTTACCCTTGCATACCAGCAGCTAGACAACGTGCTCAGGCTGGGATTTGCAGAGACCTCTTACGGGGAGTATCTGGACAGGATTACCTCTGAGAGAGGGGTATACAGAAAGCCTGCAACAAAAGGAAGAGGCATAATTGAGATAACTGCTGCGGTAGGTTCGGCTATTAACAAAGGAGACACACTTGCTACCTGGCAGGGGAATATAAGATTTACTGCTGTAGAAGCTAAGACTGTAGGAGAAACGGGAAAGGTTCAGGTGGAGTTTGAAAACGAAACTGCAGGCAATCTCGGAAACGTCTTGCCCAATACACGGTTTATCTCGCCTATAGCTATTCCGGGTTTTATTTCTGCGGTGAATCCCTCGCTGATTAATGCAGGTACTGATGCAGAACAGGATGATTCCCTGCGTGAGAGGTATTTCAGAAAGGTACAGACTCCGGCTACATCCGGAAACAGGCACCATTACCGTGATTGGGCCGAGGAAGTAGCAGGGGTTGGAGGAGCCAGGGTTTTTCCGCTGTGGAACGGACCAGGGACTGTAAAGGTAGTTATTATTGATTCAAACAAGCAGCCTGTATCTTCCGAGCTTATTGCAAAAGTACAGGGTTATATTGATCCTGAACCCAGAGGCTGCGGTGAGGGGCAGGCGCCTTTGGGAGCGGTATGTACAGTAGTGTCGGCTGTAGGGGTGCCTATTAATATAGATGCAGCAATAAACGGTATAAGTGCCGATGCTGTAAAAACTGCATTTGAAAAAGCGTTAGACGGATATTTGGCCGAAATTGCTTTTACAGATGTATCAGTCAGCTATGCAAAGATAGGTACTTTACTTATGGAGTGTATCTCGCAGGCTGGAGGGGCAGATTACTCAGAACTTACCGTAAACGGCAATGATTCCAATATCACTGTAACACAGGAGCAGGTAGCTGTCAGGGGGATGGTGAATCTTGTATGAGCAGGTATGATGTGATGCTTTCATATGTGCCTTTGTATTATCATACGTCAGATTTTTTTAGGGGTATTCTAAGTGTCGAGGGGCAGGAACTAGACTCTTTGCGGAAAAGTATAGACGACTTGATGGCTCAGTTTTATGTAGATACTGCAACATGGGGGTTGGAGTTTTGGGATAAGGAGTATGCTATAAAGGCAAGTCCTGCTATAGGTATCGAAGAGAGGAGATCTCAGATTAAAGGTAAGGTGAGAGGGGTAGGGACAGTTGGTTCCGAACTCATAAAATCTTTAGGGATTGCTTATTCAAACGGGGAAGTTGATTTGTCTTTTGAGGGTAGTACATTAACTATTACTTTTGTCGGAATACGTGGAATACCTACTGCATTGGAAGAACTCAAAAAGCAGTTGAATGAAGTAATTCCCGCCCATCTTGTGCTGGCTTTCAAATTTACTTATCTGACCTGGAGTGAGTTTGATTTATTAAGTGCTGTGGTTCAGGAATCAATGACATGGGGGCAACTCGAAATATATAAACCATTTTTGAAGGAGAATGTTGAGCTGATGTGGGATGAGTTTGATGTCCTTGCGCCAGAGGTTCAGGAATCAATGATCTGGGATGAGATAGAAGTTTATGAACCTTAAAAGTGGGAACAGACTACAAGGCTTTAGCTGGAAAGGTAATGTATATCTGCCGTAGGGCAGGTGCAACAAAAAAATAACCCTATAGAAAAGCATAGAATGCTTTTTGTGTGCCTGATGGGACAATTCACTCGGCATATTGGGGATATGGGAGGATAGAATGGGAGAATATACACAAACCATAAATTTGGAAAAACCACTAGGGAGTGAAAATTTTCGCAGACAAGTAATAAATAGCAATATGGATAAGATAGATGCTGCTATAGTAGACAAGGTTACAAAGAGTGAGTTAAGTACGCAATTGACAGAAAGTGCAAAAAGTGACAGTAATTTTGGGTACAACATGGCAGAAGCATTAAGAAAATACCGTGCGGATTTAGGAGAAATCGATACAAAGATTATTCACATACTTTTTTTAGGTGATAGTATTGTTAACGGAACAAATACATCTGATCCTGTTACCAAATCGATCGCAGGCAGGTTGAGACATATTTTGCAAAATCAATACGGAGCATGCGGGGAAGGATTTATAGATGTAGATGATCCCCGGTGGGTGTCTGTAGGCTCCTGGAGCAAAGCGGATTATGGCTTTGGCGGGCATATGAAATTTGCTACAGGTACATCAAATACACTTGCGATTACTGTTAATTGCAATGCATTTGATATTGTATACCACAAGTGGGGTGGGGGAGGCAATGTAAGTGTAACGGTTGATGGTGTAGCGCAAACTGCTTTAAACTGCACGGGAACGGATACATTCGGAAACAGGCAGCGCTATTCAGGATTTTCCAATGGCTCACATACTATTGTCTTGACTGCTCCTGCATCAAATAGGGGTGACATAGAGGGGATAATACCCTATACGGATACTAAAGGCATTATGGTGCACAGAGTTGGTATTCCTGGTATCCTGTCCAGTGGATGGACAAAGCCCCAATCATCTGTAGGTTGGAATAACCTTGGAATAAGTTTGGCAATAGTAGAAGTCGGAATCAATGACTGTAAGACAGGGACAGGAGTAGATACCCTGAAGAATAATCTGATAACTATTGTTAATAACATACGGACACAAACACCACAGCCCAGTGTACTGTTTCAGGTCAACAACAGGCAAAAGGCCTTTGCAGGAAACGAATGGGTAAACTACATGTCTGTTTATTACCAGCTGGCAGATCAGTTCAGTGCTGCCTGCTTTGATGTATCAAAAAAGTGGGGAGGAACGTGGGAATTGCCAGATTCATTAGGGTTATGGGGGTCATCACATGATGATATTCACCCAGGTGACAAGGGAGCATATGACATTGCAATAGGATTATCAAAACATTTACTGTAAAAATTAAATCTATATACTTTTAAACAAACTGACAATAACCTCAATAGGAGGTTTTTATTTTGGAAGGAGGGCTAAAATGCCAGAATATACCGTAAATATAAATCTTGAAAAACCTACTCAGAACGAAAACTTTCGACGCCACGTCTTAAATGAAAATATGGACAAGATAGACAATAAGTTCGGAATAGGGGCTGCAGAAGGTCATAGGCATGATGGTACGCCAGGGCAGGGAAAAAAGATTAGTTATTACGATTTGGCAGATAAACCTGATATGGCAACCCCCGCTGCCCATAAAAGTACTCATGCTATAGGTGGAAGTGACTTGATAACTCCGGCGGATATCGGAGCAGTAGCACAAACAGAAGTGGTAGCTGTTCCGCAAGCGAACAAAATTCTAAAGCTTGACAGCAGTGGTAGATTGCCTGCAAGTATATCGGGTGATGCAGATACAGTCGACGGAATACAAGGCAATATGCTGCTTCAAAAACATGCAACAGCAAACACAGACAGTTATTTTGACACATCCGGGACAATGCCTACAGGAACTGCTAGATTGAATTACAGCGGCTATTTTTATGCGACAAAAGTTTATGGAGCAGTTTATAACGACTATGCTGAGTTCAGACAATCGAGGGGTGAAATTAAGCCTGGTAAGGTTGTGGTAGAGTGTGGAAATGGGTATGTTGCGGAGGCTAAAAAAAGATGTGTGAAAGGCGGAATGATAGTATCCGACACTTTTGGTTTTGCTATAGGCGAACAAGAAATTGAAGGAGAATACTCATTGCCGGTAGCTGTAGCTGGAAGAGTTTTGGCATACACGGATGGCTGTGAATTTAAAATTGGTGATGCTGTCTGTGCAGGGAAGGACGGGACTGTATCCAGAATGAAATGGTGGGAAAGGGTGCTTTTCCCGGACAGGATTTTGGGAGTAGTATCTGAAATGCCAGGGTATTGTACATGGGGAACTAATCAGACACTGGTTGAAAACAGAATCTGGATAAAGGTTTTTTAGGGGGAATAAAATGACAGAGTGTTTACATGCAGGTGATAAGGTTAAGCCAAGAAATGGCCTATATCTAACAACACAGGATTTCCCACAGTGGCAGGATGAGTTTTCTAAGATGGTTGAACCAAATTTTGAGGCAGGAAAGGATAATCCTGACTTAAGGGTAAAAAATATAACATTTGTTGTAACGGAAGATTGTAATCTGAACTGTACTTACTGCTATATGAAACGAAAAACCAAGAGGAAAATGACCAGACAAACTGCAAAGGACGCAGTAGATTTTATACTAAGTGATGATCAGGTATCTGGTTATTATGACAGTAAAAGGTCGCCTGCGGTTACTCTTGAATTCATAGGAGGTGAACCTCTCCTTGAGATCACTTTGGTTGATTATATCGTCGAATACTTTAAATATAGAGCTTTTGAACTGGGACACCCCTGGGCATTTAATTATATGATTAATGTTACAACAAATGGAGTTTTATATTTTGATGAAAGGGTTCAAAAATTTATCAAAAGGAATAGGGATAAGCTGAGTCTCAGTATTACTATTGACGGCGACAGCAAGCTCCACGATTCATGCAGGGTGTTTCCAAATGGCGAAGGAAGCTATAATATTGTAGAAAAAGCTGTTAGGCACTGGATGGAAATAAGACCAAACTATGCAACTAAACTGACATTGGCGCCGGAAAACATAATGCATCTGGGCGATGCTCTAAAACACATGTGGGATATGGGAGTGCGAGGTGCGTGGACTAATTGTGTCTTTGAAGAGGGTTGGACAATAAGTGATGCCAGGGTTTTATATAGTGAAATGATAAGGATTGCAGATTACCTGATAGATAATAATCTATATGGACAATGCTTCACATCACTTTTTGATGAAAGCATAGGTTCGGTATTAACCGAAACTAGAAATTGGTGTGGTGGAAACGGCCAAATGCTTGCAATAGGTACTGATGGGAAATGCTACCCCTGCATCAGGTTTATGAATTACAGCCTTTCAACTGACGGAAGGAAGGAAATCTGTATAGGCAATATTTATGATGGATTAGATTCACCAGAACATAATTGTGAACTGTGCAAACTTCAAAAGGTTGATATGATAACTCAGTCTGACGAGAAATGCAGGAGTTGCAAAATAGCGTCTGGTTGTGCATTATGTACCGCCTATAATTATGATAGATTTGGTGATGCAAACCACAGGGCGACCTTTATTTGCGATATGCATCATGCAAGGGTGCTGGCCAACTATTATTATTGGAATAAATTATATAAGAAATTGAAAATTAGTAAAAATTATTCCCTAAACATTTCTGAGGATTATTTGAATGAATTTATAATAAGGGGGTGAGTTTAATGGCATGTACTTCAGGAGGTTGTACGGGTACTTGCGTAGGATTTTGTGACAGTTGCAGCAGTACTTGTCGAGGAGAATGTTCAGGGTGCGGAAGTAGTTGCAGTACTAGCTGCGGTTCATCTTGTCAGAATGGATGTAGTGTAGGTTGCGGAGATGTATGCTCTATTAGTTGTCAGGCAGGATGCAGTGGCACTTGTGATGGAAATTGTTCTGGTGGATGCGTAGGTTGTTCTGGCACTTGTAGTGGAACATGCAGTGGCAGTTGTGGAGGCTGTGGGGGTTGTACCGGATGCAGTGGTTGCGGAGGAGCTTGTTCAAGTAACTGTACCGGATGTAGTGGCACCTGCTCAGGTAGTTGTACAGGAACTTGCAGCGGTGACTGTAATAATGCTTGTTTAAGTACTAATGCTTCATCAGTAATTGCAAACTTAGGCAAAAATATTATAGATAAGGGTTTTTTTAGCAGTAATGATTTTGTTGAGTTAAGAGATGCAATACATACTGAGTTGGCAAGAAGAAACAAGACTGTTCCAGATGATACCTTCATAATCCAACCCGCAAGTGGTGTAGCAGTTTACAAGGAGCATATTCAAAAGGTTTTTGATGACTGCAAATTAATGGACTCGAGTAAAACCTATTCTGTAAATATTGGTAGTATTATATATTCAGAAGATGCATCCGATTCAGTAAGCTATATAAAGGCACTTATGACACAAAATGTTAAATAATAAGGGAGGAATAAAGAATGAATAAAAATGAAAAAGACTTTTTAGTTGCTTTATTAAATCTAAGTGAGAAAATCAAGACGGGTGATGATACAATTACTGAAGATATAAGTTTGATTAACTCCTATAATTCAGATATTCCTGAAGGGATAGTCAGAACAGAGGAAGTTGTAAACTCTGCAATAGATAATTTGCACGAAAAAATTGATACTGTAGATAATGAAAAACTTATAGCAACTATTACTTCGATAAATCACATTAATAGCAGCTATATTGCTAACCTGATCCGAATTAGGTCAGTTAAGGACAAGGATGAAATGGTTGCTTTACTGGACTCACTACTTGAGCAGGATATTTGTTTTAGTGATTCTTTAAGAGAGTATAATTATTATTCATTAATAGTAAGTTATGCTATAAGCACGAGTAACTCGAGCATAACTAAAAAGGCAATAGACAGAATTCAATTACTTGCCTAAAGGGAGAAAGCATATGGAGACTATTCAAATTTCCAATCTTAAAAACAAGATATTGAACCTTGACACTGAAAATAGAATATTTATTGATATCAGCGAGGTTGAATGCAATGCAATTTTATTGCTTAATCAGCAAATAGTGTCCTGTGAAATATTATTTAAATCCTTCATTAACACTACAATAGAGGCTTATACTCATTTTAGCCTCCAAAAATTTATTGATACATATACGGAACTGAGGTTGCAAAGAGATAATTCAGTTAATGCAGCAGTATTAGGTAGGGTAGGAACTGAGGTCTTTAATATTATTATGTCACAAGATTATGGATTTGTTATTAATTCTGAGCTGCGTAAAATAATAGTTTTTAAAAAGCAGAATCAAAACTGTAAAACCCTACAGAACCCCTAAAGGTTCTTTTTTAGTACCCAAAAACAAGGAGCAATGATATGACGGACAACAATGAAAACGTACTTGAGAAGGTATGTGCCGAGAGGCACAGGGCAATCGACGACAAATTAAGAATAACTGAAACGAGGCTGAATAACCAGTCCGAAAGAATAGACTCC
>JAOAIJ010000047.1 GCA_026414765.1 Clostridia bacterium
AGAAGACCAAACATGAGTGGTAGTTAGTCTTCTAAAACTAAGTTTGTAAAGGGAAAATCCATACTCCCTTTAACAATGAATAATTTCAAATTGTGATTCTATGTGAACCAATTAGTATGGAAATGTATTTTACAATTAAGGTAAAAAATATTTCTTTTAAGTAATGGATACATAACAATAAAGAGAAAAAGCCCTGATTTCTCAAGGCTTTCAACTGTGTTTTCTATCGAGCCGAACCACACACTCAACGTGCGTTGTATGCGGAAACATATCCACCGGCTGTACCTCCACCGTCCTGAACCCATTCTCTGACAAATACTTTAAATCCCTTGCCAGTGTGGAAGGGTTACACGAAACGTACACTATCCTCTCCGGCTGCATTTTCACCAGGGTATCCAGCAATACCTCATCGCAGCCCTTACGGGGAGGATCAACCACGACAACATCTGCCTTTACCCCCTGCTTGTACAATTCAGGAATCACCTTCTCTGCTTCTCCTGCAATAAACTCCACGTTATCCACACTATTCAGTTCTGCATTTTTCTCCGCGTCCCGTATCGCTTCTTCCACAACCTCTACACCATATACCCTCTTTGCCTTTTGCGAAAGAAAGAGTGATATGGTTCCTATGCCGCAGTATAAGTCAAACACCACCTCACTGCCCTGTAAATCCGCATATTTCAGTGCCTTTTCATATAACACTTCAGTCTGCACAGCATTTATCTGAAAAAACGACAAAGGCGATATTTTAAACCTAAACCTCCCAATATAATCGGTAATTGTGTCTTCTCCATATAATTTTATATTTTCATCACCCAAAATGACATTTGTTTTCTGGGTATTCACATTCAGGAATATACTTTTTATAGCGTTAATCCTTGATGTCAGAGCTTCTATGAATGCCTTCTTTTTCGGGAAGTCGCTACCGTTTATAACAATGACAACCATAACTTCGCCGGTTTTGAAACCCACCCGTGTCATTACATGCCGTACAAGTCCTCTGTTTGAAGCTTCATCATATACACTTATACCATTATCCGCTATAAATTCTTTAACAATATTTCTGACCCTGTCACTTATTTCATTCTGTATGCCGCAAGTGGGATTGTCTACGATATCATGGGATCTTGGTGCATAAAACCCCACAGCGAGACCATCCTTTGCATTTCCTACAGGATACTGTGCCTTGTTTCTGTAGTTCTTACCCTCCTGCCCGCTTTCAGCTGACATACCTATGGTATCATGGATTACAGCATCTTCAATTTTCCCTATTCTTTTTAAGCTGTCTTTCACGGTATTCGTTTTGAAATCAAGCTGGGCCTTATATGACATGTGCTGGAGATTACATCCCCCGCACCGTTTGAATGCATGACAAAAAGGTTCTGTCCTGTTTGACGAGGGCTTAATTACTTTAATCAATTTCCCTACTGCATAACTCTTGTTTATCTTAATTATTTTAATTTCAACTGTTTCTCCGACTATTGCCCTTTCGGTAAACACAGTAAAGTTTTCGATTCTGCCCACTCCCTGCCCCTCATGGGTCATGCCGGTGATATCTATAGTGTAATTTTCATTCTTTTTTATATTAACCAAAACCTTGTCTCCCCTTTAATGTAATCTGACGCATACCACACTTCCAAAAAAATTGGGCCCCTATGGGACCCCTATAAGTAATATTTGAATCAGTATGCCATTACTGCTTATTGTTCCAGAATTTACTATGAATATACATGTATTCCCCAACTATTATACTTTATATTGTCCCAAAACACCGCTAAGCTTCTCTGAAGCTTCATCAAGCTTCCTGGATATTGCCTCCATATCCTTTATAACTTTTGCCTGTTCTTCAAGATTCTTATCAATATTTTTTCCTGTAGTTGCCGTTTCGCTTGCAGCTTTTGCAATATTTCCCACAACCTTTACCAGTTCTTCAGTTGAACTGCTCTGCCGGGTTGAGGCCTCCGCAGTACTCTTTATCGAATCTACCACAAACCTTATAGAATCAATTATCTCAAGGATGTTTTCCTTTACCTTGTTAATCTTTACTACACCCTCTTCGACACCTTGGACTCCCTCATCCATCCTATCTACCGCCAGCTGTATCTTTCCCTGTATTCCCTTTATCTGTTCTTTGATTTCTCCGGCTGCTTTGTTACTGCCATCAGAGAGTTTTCTGATTTCATCGGCAAGGACAGTAAATCCTTTTCCCTGCTGTCCTGCCCTTGCAGCTTCTATAGCAGCATTAAGAGCCAGCAGGTTTGTTCTTGATGCTATATCTGTTATAGTATTGGTGATGTCACCTATCTTATCTGAAGATGCCTCAAGTGCACTGATAGTCCCGGCTATCTGCTGTACCGTCTCAGTTACTTTCCTTATAACTGCCTCTGCTTCTTCAACTGCTTTTTCTCCTGTGAAAGCAACTTCTATTGCCTTCATTCCATCTCCGATAACTTTGTTGGTAGCTGCCGACACATCCTTTACGCCTGAAGCAATCTGATCCACTTCAGCCAGGCTGTTTGAAGAACCCTCCGTACCATTCTTAACTGATTCTACAACAGTCTTTACACCTTCGGATATCTTATTTGCATTATCTTTACTATGGCTGAAAATCTCCGACATCTTCTGCTTTAAGGAAGTTATATCCTTGCTGGTATTTATTACTTCTCCTACAATTTTTTGTTGTCCGTCCAGTACACGGTTGACCTTCTCACCCAATTCACCCAGTTCATCCCTGCTGTGAATTTCCGCCCTTACTGTAAGATCACCTTTTTCCGCTTTACCTAAAAGGTTGGTAATAGCCTTTATCGGATTTACAATATTTCTTGAAAGTATGAATGCCAAAAGCATCCCCAACATAAGGCATACAAACGTTATGGCAACAAGAGCCAGCACTATATTGGTTTTAATATCCTGGGACTTTTTAACATCGTCTGCAAGATAGTTCTTAAAGGACTTTTCAAGTCTACCTATGCATTCCCTGTAAGCTGCGAGTATGCTTTTTTCAGAATCTCCAAACATCATCCCCAGCTTGGAGTCTTTCATTCTCCTAATCTCATCGGAAACAGAACCAAATACCTTGTCTATTTCCACATTTACCGTGCCAATACTGTCCATTACCTTTTTATCCTGCAAATTCACAGATAGGGCTGTCAGCCTGATATATTCATTTGTTCTTTCTCTGGCATCCTCATAGTTTTTGAAATTGTCATCTACGAGTATTGCAGTTTCTGCCAGTGTACCATATTTTCTCTGAGTCCAGTAAATGAGCCTGTTTATATTATTTAAAGCATCCATATCCTTTTTAAAATCAGGATACATGAAACCACTGACTTTTTCACTTATTTTTGTACCACTTTTTTTCTGTACTTTCACACCGTCTTCCAGCTTTTTCAGGTTTCGCTCAAGTTCTTCTACTGCAAGGCTCAAGGCGCTGCCGGTATCATCCGCTGTGTTTACTGCTTTAGTAAATTCACTGATATCACGTTGAATATCTGAAACCGTTTTTGCTGCGTTTCCTGTTTTAGCATCCAGCTCTGCAGATAAACCGCTTAATTCATTCAGCCTTACCATCCAGTCCTTCAACCTGTTATTTATCCGGAAACTTATAGAATCCTTCAACTGCTGCTCAAGACTAAGCGCACTTTTTACATTTGCCTGCAGATTTCTGAAGGAATTCCTCAGCTCCTGTTTTTGCTCATGCGCAACTTCATTGAGGATATCATTGTTATATAGTTCATAATATTTTGTATTGAGGCTGTACAGGAGTTCAATATCTTTATTGTCTTCCTGCTTAAGCTTAGTCGATTGCTTTCTCAGCTTTTCAAGGTTTTCTTTAACTATACCATTCAATTTTTCAAATTCATCTTTTTTAGAAATATCGACAGCAATAATACTCCCCGCGACAAGCTGCTGCTGCTTCATCAGAGAGTCCTTAACCTGCTGGATAAGCTCTTCCCTCTCCCTATTCAAATCTATACTGTTCACCGCACCAGAAAGTACAAGATTATATCCAAGAATAGAAATAACCAATGATACCACAGATATTACAATAACTGCTGTAAACGCTAAAATGAGCTTGCTTCTTACATTTATCATCAAATCCGCCCTCACTAAAATCCAGCATACATAACTTAAGCATAAAACTCCATTGTATATAATTCTATATTATATTACAAAATCCTGCTTTATCAAACAAACCTTGCGAATTTTATGATAACTTTCTTAAAGGAATTTCTTATTTTTATAGTTTAGGTTATAAGTCAATAGATAGTGGGAAATACTCTTGTTAAAGGAAATATGGAGAATAAAACGAGAATTTTTCTATAGCCTGACTTTTCCGCATATACCTTTATAAAGCCTGTTTAGCAAATATTACATGTAAAAAAAGGGTTTTTGCCGGTTATGTAGAATAATAAATAGTACCTTTTGTGTATAAACTTATAAAGGAGAATAATAACAATCCTAAAATATTGTTTTTTTCCGGGTTTAAAAACAAAAATAAAGGCAGGTAATAATGGAAAAAGGGAAAGTTAAAAGCAAAGAAAAATACATATCGGTTTTATTTATTCCTCATTTTTCTGCTAACGTTAAGTCAATAAAATTTTCTGCAGTATATAAAAAACTTATTGCATTAATTGTAATTATTGCATTAGGTATAGGAAGTATGATCTTCTATACAGCCTATTCAGCTTTGGAAAACCGGAAGTTGAAAAACATGAATAATGAACTGTCCGGTTTGAATACCGAACAGAAAAAGCTCCTGCAAGAGAAAGAAGCTGAAGTAAACAGCCTGAAGGAAGAAAAAGAAGAGTTTAGTACAAAAGCCAAGGATTTCAACAAAAAGTATAGAGAACTTACCGATAGTTACATCAGCAGGGGTGTGAGATCCGACAGGACCGGTGACAACTCTGCAAGAATGATGGTTTCAGATATTAAAGCCCTCAAGTCGCTGCTTAGTGATATAAATAAACTCAGCGGTATTGAAGGTGACCTCACGGAAGACTTAACCGAAGCAGAAGAAAAACTCAGCAGGTATCTAAAAGAAGTACCAACCCTCTGGCCTGTTTCAGGATCTATAAGTTCAGATTTCGGCCAACGCAGGGATCCCATCACAGGGAAGAAGGGAAGCCATCATACGGGTTTGGACATAGCAGCTTCTTACGGCAGCAGCATCAAAGCCGCTGCAAGCGGTAAAGTGGTGTTATCGGACAGGATAAGTGTCTATGGACGCTCCGTAATGATTGACCACGGTCACGGTATCAAAACCTTTTACGGTCATGCATCAAAGCTTCTGGTAAAGGAAGGTCAGGAGGTAAAAAAAGGTGACGTGATAGCAAAAGTAGGCAGCAGCGGAAGAAGTACCGGAGCTCACCTACATTTTGAAATAAGGGTGGAAAACTCTCCTGTAGATCCGCTTAAGTATCTTGACTAGTATATCTTTAAATGACCGCTTATATAAAATTATAATTTCAAGAGGAGGCATTTTATGTTCAGACAGAAGGAGCCCGGAAGTCCTGACAGCGTTGACACTCTGATAGGAGTAAACTCATATTTCGAAGGCAATATCGAATCCCAGGGAACTATTAGGGTTGACGGAAAGGTGAAGGGAGACCTCAAAATCAGCGGTGATGTTTTTATCGGGAGTAATGCCGTAATTACCGGAAATGTAGAAGCGGGAAATGTTTATCTCTCAGGAACCGTTGAAGGCAATATTAATGCAACCGGCGTTCTTAGAATACTCTCTACTGCGAGACTGTATGGAGATATCAGAGTTCACAGCTTTGTTGCCGATGAAGGAGGTATTTTTCAGGGAAAGTGCAGTATGCTTGATACTCCCGAAATAAATAATTCCTCACAAAAAAGTTCTGCAAAAAAGACTTCTGCAAAAGATTATAAAAAAAGTTCCGTTCTGGATCAGATTTACGAAGAAAAAGATAAATCAGGCGATGTGAATATATGAGTAAAGCAAAAGGTTGGATCAATATCCGACCTTTTTTTGTTTCTATCCTGCATCGCTGATAAAAACGCCATTTTCCCCAATCTCAATATCGGTATCAATTTCCAGCAACCTCTCCTTCAGTAAGAATATCATACCTACTTTTGTTTTTATGCTTACATATACTTTGTTTTTGCCCTGATTATTACATGAGTCAACTGCTTCAGACTTTATAAAACTGACTATATCACCATGCCATCTCAGCTTTAAGTATATTTTCGGCCCGATGCGGGAAAACACGGTATTCCCAATGAAAGCCCCCACAGGGATTTTGAAACCTTCCTTGCTTAATGTATTCAAACTCTTCCGCAGACGCCCCGATACCTCATCTGGAATCCTAATAATACTTTCAGAATGATTATCTCCTGATATTATCTCACCATTCTCCATTTTCATTATGTACTTGAGCTGTCCTTGTCCTCTTTCACTTACAGCAGTATCCCTGATAACACTCTTTGCTTCATCCCGAATCATATCGACAACCCTTGTACATACGATATTTTTTATATATGTAAATGAATAATTTTCTGCATAAAAAACCATAGCTGCCAGTATAATTACTATAGACAGCAGCCTGAACCAGATGTACAATCTTTTGGAATTGCGTCTTTTCAGATACCAGATACGGCGGTAAGTAATAGAATTCCTTATCATCAAAATCCCCTTCAACCGCAACAAAGGATGTTTACAGCCCTATATTCATACTATGGCCGAAAGGTATTTTTTGTGTCTGAATTATGGGAAAACTTTGCATTTGCTCTGCTTATTTAGGTTTGATCATATCTTCAATGGACTTGTTTATAGCTCGTTCACTACCTGGAAAGCCATATACCTTTTTATTGTAGTTTCCATCTGTATGTATATATCCTCAAGAAACATATCATAAAGCTGTTTGTTTTCAATAAGATACTTGCTTTCCAGTGTCTTATCAATAATACTGCAAACCTTTTTCAGGACATCCTTATCCTCAAGGACCTTATAATTTCTGTCTTTAGCCAGTATCAGCTTTACAAGTGAAGGAATTTTCAGGTTGAGATTTTCATTCTGGCTATCCAGCCCCAGAAGCATATCTATATCCAAATCAAGTTCTTTTATGATTTTCAGAACGATTTCCAGCTTAGGATTTGCTTTCCTGCCGTTCTCCAATTGCGAAAGGTATCCTGGTGAAATTCCTATAACCTTTGAAAAATCAATCAGGCTGTATTTTTTTTCTTCCCGTTTGGCTTTTATTATCTCTCCAACCTTTATCTCCACCCTGACACCCCCCCATTATGGCCACCAGTTAACATCAACAGGTGACTAAATATAGTTTATATAAGTTTCGAACATTTTTCAACATAAAACTACAACAATGCCTATTAGAAAAGACATCTCACCACCTGATTCTAAATATTGAAAGAATCGGTAAAACTATATATATCTGCATATATAGGCCCGTTACTTTATTTTAATTAGGCAGTGTTATATTTTTGTGGTATAATCTTATGGTATAATTAATAAAAATCCTTACATATAGTTAAGGCGTTTCAGCAAACTCAGTCTCTGTACTGCATTTGAGCTGCAAACCGTGTTGATGCAAATTAAGGAGGCACATATGAATCCCAAAACCAAAACCGGTACGTCTGGTGTACCAAAGAAGGCCAAGCAGCGTACACCAGCCATGAAATTTATATTAACTGTAACAAAAATACTACTTGTGTTTTTCATAGCACTCTCCTGTGCTTTAGTGGGAATTGTCGGCGGGGCAGTAGTAGGCTATATACGCTCTACCCCACCCGTCAGTGAAGAAATGTTTAAAATTAAAATACAGAACTCAATAGTATATGACATGAAAGAAAAGAAGATAACCGAGCTCACCGGATCAGAAAATAAAAACAGGGAACTTGTTACATATGATAAAGTCCCCAAGTATCTTACCCAGGCATATATAGCAATAGAAGACGAACGTTTTGAAAAACATAAGGGAATCGACTTCAAAAGAACAATCGGAGCTGTACTCAGTTATGTCACAACGGGGGGTAATGCCAAATATGGCGGAAGTACCATTACACAGCAGGTAATTCAGAATATTACTGGAGATAAAAAAAGATCGATCCAAAGAAAGGTACAGGAGTGGTGGAGAGCTATACAACTGGAAAAAAAGCTTGAGAAGTGGCAGATAATGGAGCTATATGTTAACCTCATATATATGGGCGAAAACTATTATGGTGTACAATCTGCTTCCAAAGCATATTTCGGAAAAGATGTCTCAAAGCTATCTCTTGCAGAAAGTGCCGCTCTGGCAGGCATAACCAATCTTCCAGGCAGATACGGGCCTTTCAGAAAAAACGGAAAAGAAAACTGTATAGAACGGCAAAGAATCGTATTAATGAAGATGTTGGAAAATGGGTTTATCAGTAGGACCGAGTATGATCAGGCAATGCAGGAAGAGCTAAAGTTTGCCGAACCAAAGAAATCAGTGGAAAAGGCTACCAGCAAGCAATCTTACTTTGTAGACCAGGTGGTAAAGGATGTCGTAAAAGATCTCATGACTAAGTATGGCTATTCTAAGGAAGTAGCTTTTACCTGGGTGTACAATTACGGTTTGAAAATTTATACTACCCAGGATAGTGAAGTTCAAAGCGCAATGGATCAGGTTTTTCAGGATGAAAAAAAATACTTCCCCGGAAAAAAGAATAAAAAGGGAGAACTTCCTCAGGCTGCCATGGCTATAGTAGATCCGGACACCGGAGAATTGAGAGCTGTATATGGCGGACGCGGCATAAAAAATGCAGACAGTGTTCTGAATAGAGCTACACAGTCAAAGAGGCAGGCAGGTTCAAGCTTCAAGCCCATAGCCGAATACGGCCCTGCTCTTGACCAGCGTCTGATAACGGCAGCAACTGTATTTGATGATGTTCCAGTGTATATGCTGGGTGCAGGTAAAGGAATGTATCCAAAGAACTTTCCGGAGAGATATAACGGAACATATTACAAAATGGGTGTATACAGAGGGCTTACCACTATAAGAACTGCTATTTTCAGGTCAATTAACGTAGTAGCTGCAAAAACCTGGTTGAAGCTTGGTGCAGATACATCCTTCAAATATCTGGAGAAATCCGGTATTAATATGGAAGAAGAAGAAAAATACCTTTCCATAGCTCTCGGAGGTCTCCGCGGAGGAGTAAATCCTTTGAGTATGGCAGCAGCTTATGCGCCTTTTGCTCATAAGGGAATGTATACACAGCCTATTACTTATACGATAGTTAAGGATAGCGAAGGCAATGTAATCCTTGATAAGAAAAAGGATGAAAAGATAAAGCAAAAAAGCAATATAGTATATGAACAATCTACTGCTTTTATTATGACAGAGATGATGAAAGATACCTGCCGTCCCGGGGGTACAGCTTCATATACCGCATTTAAAAATGGTAAGGGCCAGCCCGTGGCTATAGCAGGAAAAACCGGTACTACAAACAACGATGTTGACAGATGGTTTCTCGGCTACTCCCCTTATTATGTCGGTGCTGTCTGGTATGGTTATGACACTCCCACTGAAGTAGTATTGTCAGGCTCAAGCAGAAACCCTGCTGCTGTTATTTGGAATGCAGTCATGCAAAAAGTACATCAGAAAATAGATAACCCGAAAGATTTTACTATGCCTGCAGGTGTAGTAAAAAAACCGGTATGTATATATTCCGGAAAAACCCCTACGGATTTGTGCGCAAAAGACCCCAGAAACAACGCAGTCCGTGAGGAATACTTCATTAAAGGCACTGAGCCGAAGCAAACGGAGCTTTGTGACATTCATGTATCAGCCACTGTCTGTAGTGATCCGAAGAGTAGGGATTTGTATGGCAGACCGTTGCTTGCAGATAAGAATTGTCCTCCGGTAGAGAGTGTGTTCATAAGGCGCCCTGAGCCATATATGCCGTCACAGCCAAGTGATGCGTACCCTGTTGACTGGATATATGAAGTACCTATAGAATACTGTCCGTTCCATAGCTCGCCAGGAACCGGCACATCAATCCCGGCAGAAAAACCAGGCAGCCAGACGGCTCCCTCGCCCGGAAATCAGAGTGAGAACGAAACATTGCCACAAACCGATACTGAAGAGTCTGAAGAATTGACAAACTTCAATGATTAGTAAAAAGCCTGCAAACTTAAGTTTGCAGGCTTTTGTTATTTATTATGAGTAACGTAAATGTCACCATGTAAAGATTACTTCATCCGGCTTTACTGTGCTGTCAACAGTACCTTTATTGTTTACGTTGAAATACTCTGCCAGAATATCACGCGCTACATCAGCTGTATAATACCCGAAAACACCCCGTTCAATTGCTACTGCAACTGCAATTTTAGGATTATCCGCAGGTGCATAGCATATGAACATACCGTTATTGGATTTACCCTTCTTAATTGAGTCATAAGTTTCTGCTGTACCAGTCTTACCTGCTACTCTTATTCCATAATTAGTGTAGAAACTCTCAAATACAGTTGCAGCCGTTCCTTCTGAAGAGTGCTGGGTAACAGCCTCCATCCCCTCTTTTACTGCTGCAATCGTTTCTTTGCTTACAGGCAGTTGTACTGGTTTTTGAGCATTCTCCCTTACTACTGTCCCATCATACGATACAACTCTTTTAATAATGTGAGGCGTATATTTCTCCCCCCCGTTTGCAATAGTAGCAGTATAACTGGCAAGCTGTAAAGGTGTGTAAGTGTTATACTGCTGTCCTATAGCAGATTTTGCAGTATAAACCCTTCCCCATTTGTTATCAGATTGCTTTTTATGATACTCAAGATTAGAACGGATTCCCTCCACCTCACCGCTAAGCTCTATCCCTGTATATTCCCCTAAACCGAACATTTTACCCCACTTGTCAATCTTGTCTATTCCCATACTTATTCCAAGCTTATAAAAGAATATATTACAGGAGGTAGCAAGGGCATCTTTCAAATTTACAAACCCGTGCCCGCTTCGCAGCATGCCGTTGGCATACTCAAGGCATGTGAGCTTCACTCCTTCTTCATAAAAGAATCCCGTGTCCTGTATTTTAGTCTCCCGCGAAATTACACCCTCCTGAAGACCCGCTATTCCGACAAGAGGTTTGAAAGTAGATCCCGGAGGATAAGCTGTAGCTATAGCCCTGTTCATTGTCGGACTGTTAGTACCATCTGTAAACAAAGCAGTTATTTGCTTCTGAGCTTCCTTATTATCCGATCTTTCCAGGAATACCGAGGGGTTATAGTTCGGGTAGCTGGCCATAGCCAGAACTTCTCCGTTATTTACATCTATGGCTACTACTGCCCCAGCAAGAGCATCGCCTTTATTATTCTTATGTGTCTTTCCAGGCTTTCTTTCCCTTATGGCTTTAATAGTTCTTTCCAGAGATTCGGCAGCAACCTTCTGAAGATTCATATCGATTGTAAGTACTACATTATTCCCAGGTTTAGCAGGATTTGAGTTCAGCTCTTCGGTAAAACGCCCTTCGGTGTTTACCTCTACCCTTCTCTGCCCGTCAATTCCCTTTAAATCTTCCTCTGCTGCCAGCTCAATGCCATCCTTTCCTATCAGGTCATTCATCGTATAGCCTTTTGATTTCAGGTTTTCATAAGATTTATCACTGATCTTTCCTATATACCCAAGGATATGTGCAGCATACTG
Source organism: Clostridia bacterium (assembly GCA_026414765.1). NCBI lineage: Bacteria > Bacillati > Bacillota > Clostridia > Clostridia bacterium. Next base: position 11,640 of record JAOAIJ010000047.1, read on the forward strand.
AGCATCATTATATTTCCTTACAGGTTCTATGTCAGTTGTCACTCCCGGAAATTCATGATGCCTTTCCTCAAGCTCGGCTACAGTAACTTTGCTTACATCCCTTGCAAGCAAGGTAGGGTTTAAAGAACTGAAATGCAGCAATTCGTAGCGCATTGCCATTATCTTGTAAGCTTCCTCATCAGTATACTTCTTGTCTATTTTATATTTTTTATCTCTAAGGTACTTGAAGACATCCTCCGCAGTATCCAGTTTATCATCGTTTTTCACCTTCAGAAGCAGGTCCTTTTTAATTTTTTCAATAGGGCTCTTTGCCTTTTTAGCAGAGTCTCCAAACCCTATAGGGTTGAATGTGATATACTTCGTAAAATTCTTGTTATAGGTATCATTATTCTTTTCAAATACTCTTATAAGCTTCATCAGCATATCATTGAGCTCATCGCCCTTAATACCTGCATATACAATCTGGACAGTAAACCCCATTCTGTTATTTGCTAGAGGAATTCCATTCCTGTCTACAATATTCCCTCGGGCTGCAGTGATTTTCCTCAGATTAAAGAGTCTCTCCTGTGAAACTTCATCATAATACTCTCCATTTATGATCTGCAGGTTTACAAGCTTGAAAACTATCACCAATCCAAGGATAATAAAACAGACCGCCAATATATTATATCTATCCTTAATTCTTTCTTTCATAATTTATCTCCGTTTCCGGCGTAGGTTAAATGAATTATCCCTCATTGGAACCCAAACTTCTATGAAGGCTTCTCTGGGACAAAACTCATTATCTCGCGAGCAATTTCTTTCATGGTTCTGAATGGGTAAATATGATGCTGCCGCATACTATATAAAGTATATTAAAAAAACAGTTATATTTCAACATGAATGCTCTGCCATAAAAATTCTTATTGCCTCATTTTGCCGTTTTAAATATGGTTGCGGCTCATGCCGTGCTATGTTATAATGAGCAGGCCATGGATTCTGCTTAAGGTTATCGTTGATGCAGGGAATATTATGGCCGGAAACGCATTCTGTTTCCGGTACAAAAGCAAAAGGCACGGCGAAGGGAGGTAAATATGAAAAAAAAACTCCTTATTACAGTTTTAATTGTTATAATATGTGAGTCTATTGCCATAACCGGCATTTTGTTATATTTACTGTATTCTTCCGGAAACCATAGCTCTGAGAATGTCTCTAATGAAAGTATGGATGCTTACAGAGAGCGTAAGCTTAACAGCAGTCCATTCTATGACATAAAAGCAGATATTGAAACAGAAAAGAATGTAATTATAATAAAGGAAAACATCAATTTTAAGAAGGCATCTGAAAAACTTTTTGCTTATGTGCCATCTGTCAATAGTGCCGTAACCAGAATAAAAAATGTATACTCCGGCAAAACCGAATATGAGCATTCACTTAAAGGTACAGTACTGGAAGTCAAATGCAAAAGTGCCCAGTCAAGTATTACGGTTGAGTATGAGATCTCTCTTGGAAACACGGGCGGCATGCTGGCTTACGATGAAAACAACTATTTTCTGACAAACTTTCTCATTACTCCCGTGGTATATAGTAACGGTAAGCCTGTATATTCATATAAAAGTACTTTCGGTGATCCGTATATATATGAAACAAGTAATTACTATGTATTGTTTAAAACAGATAAAAGTGTCAGTATATTTGCTCCGGGAAGTAATGAAGAGCACATCTTCGGTTCAAACAAGATATCCATTTTTCAGGCTTCTGACATAAGAGACTTCCCTGCCGTTATTTCAAAAAATGTTAACGTGGATAAAAAGAGTTATAATGACATTGATTTGTATTTTGTTGGTTCAAAGGATACTGAAGAATACGTAATAAAGATACTTGAGTATGCACAGAAAAACATAGGCCCATATCCATACAAAAGCCTTTTTATTGTCAAAGCACCTATTTCTCAAAAAGGGATGGAGTTTTCAAATATGGTATTCATCTCCGACCGGTGTTTCAGCAATAAGGAAGATCTTAAGAGGATTACCTACCATGAGATTTTGCATCAGTGGTTTTATGGTATAATAGGTACAGATCAGTTGAATGAACCCTTTTTTGATGAAGGTCTGGTCAACTATCTATCAATTTTGCTTAGCTCTTCCGGGAAGATTGAGGACAAGCTGGCTAAACAGGGCAGCAGTATATTCACCAACAAACCTCTAAGCAGCTATTCATCCCGTGAAGAATATTATGAACTGGCTTATAACAGTTCTGCCGCATATTTTTATAATATACACAAAAAACTTGGCAATAATTTTTATATAATGCTGAAAAAGCTTTATGAAGACAGAAAATATAAAATACTATATTATCAGGAATTTTTGAAATACGTAAGTAACTACGGGGGGAAACAGTAATGAAAACTTACATATGCGATGACAGACAAAAATATAAGGATTTTCTTCTCTCTCACTCAAAATGCAATTTTGCACAATCACCTGAATGGGCAGATGTAAAATCCGAGTGGAAGAGTAAAATAATCATGGCTGAAGATGATAGTGGTAATATTACAGGCGCTATGAATATTCTGATAAGAAAAATTCCTTTCTTTAACTATACGATTATGATGGCCTCTCGTGCACCTGTATGTGACCCTCATGATGAAAAAACCATCAGGGCACTAATGGAATGTGCAAAACAGCTGGCAAAAATTCATAAGTCCTATGTTCTTATGCTGGAACCCGATGTAGAAATTGAAGACAGGGAGTTTGGGCAGTTGGTAAGAAATATGGGTTTTATAGTCAAAAATGATTCTAAAAACTTTGAAGGTATAAATCCGAGATTTGTATATAGAAAAGATATAAAAGGAATGTCCGAAGAGGAATTGATGCAGTCTTTCCATCAAAAATGGAGATATAATATACGCCTTGCTGAGAGAAAAGGTGTAGAGGTAAGAATAGGCGACAAAAGTAATATCCCCGAGTTCCACAAGATAATGATAGAAACGGGTTTGAGGGACAACTTTGTTACCAGGAGCATTTCATACTTTGAAAAAATGTATGATTGTATGGCCCCAGACCACTTAAGATTATACCTTGCTTACTATGAAGGGAAAATAATAGCAGGTACCATAACAATAATGTACGGCAAAAAATGCTGGTATCTGTATGGTGCAAGCAGTAATGCATACAGGAATGTAATGGCAACGTACCTGCTTCAGTGGGAAGCAATGAAGTGGGCTCTTGAAAGCGGATGCGACGTTTATGATTTCAGGGGTGTATCCGGCGACATGGATGAGAACAATCCGCTTTACGGAATTTACCGTTTCAAAAAAGGATTTAATGGTCAGCTTGTAGAATTAATCGGGGAAATCGACTATATATTCAAGCCATTGATTTATCTCGTGGTCGATAAGGGTTTTAAAGCACTAAGAGCTATCAGGTCAAAAATCTATAAGCTAAAACACGCCGATAGCGCAGCAAAAGCCAAAAATCAGGAATAAGCGGAAAGACCAACCGGTATTTCTTACTCTTGATCTTCTGGAATACCTGCTTGGGAGGGGGGCATCATGAAAACACTGGTTATAGAAAAAGATAAACTTGTAAGCAATATACAATGCATAAAAAACATGACAAGCTCTACAATAATTGCCGTCCTTAAAGGAAACGGCTACGGCCTCGGTATTATTGAGTTTGCACGGATCCTGCTGGAAAACGGTATTGACTACTTTGCCGTATCTGAGATTGATGAAGCAATAACGTTGAGGAATAATGGATTTGACAACCCTATACTTTTGCTCACGTCAACCAGTATAGAACAGGAAGCTGAAATTATAGCAAAAAATAACATAATGGCAACAGTCGGTTCGGTAAACTCTGCAGTTGTGATGAATGAGACAGGAAAAAAGCTTGGTATGGTTGTAAACGTGCATCTGAAAATAGATACAGGCTTTGGCAGATTTGGCTTTTTGCCCGGGCAGATAGACAACTACTACTCACTCTTAAAATCCCTTGATAATATAAAAATCTTAGGGACTTATTCCCATCTATCATTTTCATTTACCAAAAAGCCTAAAATCGTGCAAAACCAGTTTGAAAAATTCCTAAAATGTACCGAAAGTCTAAAGCAAAACGGGATTGAAACAGGACAGCTTCATATAGCTAATTCCTGTGCCTTTTTAAGGTTTGACGTCATGCATCTTGATGCTGTCAGGATAGGATCTGCGTTTCTAGGGAGAATCCCCATAGAAAACAAGTACGGGCTTTCAAAAATCGGTTATCTGAAATCAACTATAATTGAGTTTAAAGACATTCCCGAAAACAGCTTTATAGGCTATGCAAATACATTCAAAACAAAGAGGAATACGAGGATAGGCATAGTCCCGGTAGGCTACAAGGACGGCTTTGGTGTAGAAAAATCCAGGGATACGTATAGGTTCAGGGATATTCTCAGATATATTTATAATGATATCAAACTCCTTAGGAAGAATCTGTTTGTAAGGGTAAATGGCAAGAAGGCAAGGATACTGGGCAGAATCAGCATGTACAATATTATTATAGATCTGACCGGTGTGGAAGCTGAAATAGGCGATGATGTCCTTTTGGAAATAAATCCGGTCTTGATAGAAAGTTCTATAAAAAGAGAAATGATCTAGTCTATTTGTTACATTCATACATTATTATGTGCATATATATTTTTTGCATAAGGAAAGCCATGGAACATGGCTTTCTTAATACCATTAGAAACGAGGTTGTGCCTTGTGCGAAGAATTATTAAAATCCCCATCTTTGCATTTGTTATGCTGCTTCTTCTATCTATGAGTTATTCTCAGGTAACGCAAAACATAAATACTGTAGATACGTTGCTTGAAGGTGTACTCCCTCAGCCAAAGGGGGATTTGCTCTCACCTGCCGAGGAAAAAAAGGTAATGGGTGCATATTACGTACAGCAGGCTCCCTCTGTTGTCAAACCCTTTCAAGTGTATTCTTATGAGCAGATGATAAATGATGCCGAAGCGCTGAAAAGACTATATCCTGATTTGATACAAACCAAATCTCTGGGTAAGACACCTGATGGCAGAACACTTTTGCTTATAAAGCTGGGAAAAGGAAATAAAATGATTACCTTAAATGGCAGTCATCATGCCCGTGAATATATTTCTAGCACACTCCTGATGAAGATGGTAGAAGAATATGCATATTGCTATAAGATGAATATTCCTTTTAAGGGGTATGATGCCAGGCGGATACTTGATCAGGTAACTCTTTATATAGTACCGATGGTTAATCCGGATGGTGTCACTCTGGTACAATACGGACCAAGTAAGCTGAAAAATCCGGACAGTATAAAAAAGATAAACAATGGTAAAAAGACCTACAAAAGCTGGAAAGCTAATGCAAAAGGAGTAGATTTGAACTACCAGTACCCTTTTGGCTGGGAGCATATCAGGAAGCTTAAAGGCCCCAGATCCGAGGGTTATAAAGGCACTTCTCCAGCTATGGAGACAGAAACCAAGATATTGATGAATTTTACACTTGAAAATCCGTTTTTGATACATGCAGCATACCATACGCAGGGTGAGATAATATTCTGGTATAACGGACAAAAAGGTGATTTATACAGTCAGTCGAAGAAAATCGGAAAAAACCTCTCCAAGGTTACAGGCTATAAATTACTAAGTGAATCCAGTCAGAAAAAATCTTATGGAGGGTATAAGGACTGGACTGTCACAACATTCAAGAAGCCCGGCTTTACAATTGAGTTATGCCCTTATGTCGGAAATTTTCCATATCCGGATAAATGGTTCAATAATGTATGGAACAAAGCCGGAGCTACAGGACTTCTTCTAGCGAAGGAAGCTATCAATATAGACAGCTATGATTATCAGGTCTATAAAGGTGAAAAACTTGTACAGTTATTTAATAATTACCAGGATGCAGTGAATTTTTCTAAAGCCTATAAGTTTGACAAGGTTGCATATTTGGGTAAAATCCTATGGAGTAAGTCCGGAAGCCCTTAAGCATAATTTTTTTAAAATATAAAGATACTCCGGAAGATCAAATTCCAGAGTATCTTTTTGCATGTAAAGCTTTGATATTAAGATATAGATTACTCTAAAATACTATTTATAGCGGAAACTTTTTATCCAAAACCTTATGTTTGAAAGTCCTTGCTTTTTTAGAATAATCATCCACAATATGACCATCGCCCAGAAGCATATATTTATATATTAAAAGTCCTTCCATACCTACAGGTCCTCTTGAATGTATCTTGCTTGTACTTATGCCGATTTCTGCACCGAATCCATACTTGAAGCCGTCGCTGAACCTCGTAGAGCAATTCCAGAATACATTACCCGAGTCCACCAGGGACATGAATCTGGCTGCTTTCTCTTTACTCTTTGTAATTATGCTGTCCGTATGTCCCGACCCATAAGTGTTTATATGCGCAATAGCCTCATCCATATCCTTTACAAGCCTGATTGAAAGTTTATAGTCCAGGTACTCTGTTTTCCAGTCCTCTTCAGTAGCTGCTCCTACGGGAATTATCGACTGTGTACCCTCACATCCCACCAGTTCCACATTCTTTTTTTCCAGTTCCTTTTTAAGTGCAGGGAGGAACTCAGCCGCCACCTTTTCATTCACCAAAAGAGTTTCTAGAGCATTGCATACGGCAACATACTGGGTTTTAGAGTCATCTACTATTCTTACCGCACTTTGCAAATCTGCCTCTTCATCCACATAGCAGTGACATATACCGTCGGCATGGCCCATTACCGGTATTCTGGAGTTATCCATTATATAACGGACAAACTCATTTGAGCCTCTAGGAATGATTAAGTCTATATATTTATCCATTTTCAGCATTTCATTGACATCTGATCTTGTTTCGAGCAATTTTACCCAGTTTGAAGGAATACCTGCTTTTTCTGTAGCATTTGCAACAATGTCTGCCAATATCCTGTTTGTTTCCTTGGCTTCCGATCCACCCTTAAGCAGTACTCCATTCCCGCTTTTTAAACATAACGTGGAAATCTGTACAAGGGCATCCGGCCTTGATTCAAAAATGATTCCTATTACCCCTATAGGGCATGTTACCCTATACAATTCCAGATTGTCATCAAGCTCATTTGCAAGCAGCGTTTTCCCAACAGGGTCTTCCAGCTTAATCAGGCTTTTTATTCCATCTATCACATCAGCGATTTTTGCCTCATCAAATTTCAGTCTTTTCATCAGCGGAGCTGCAAGCTTTTCTTTCTCTGCATTTGACAAATCTTCCGTATTCGCCTTAATAATCTCGTCTTTTCTTTTTAATAATTCATCGGCTATGCTCTGCAGCGCTGCATTCTTTAGTTCAGTCCCTGCTGCAGATAACTTTATTGAAGCTTCCTTGACCTGGGAAGCCAGTTTAATCATATCCATGTTAATCTCTCCCACTACTTATTTTTGCACCCGTAAAAACATGCGGATGCTAAAGTCTTTCAGAAATTATATTTCTTTCAGACCTTTACCCTCCCCAGAAGTAAACAAGGTTCCTATATCCTTGCCGTTTATGATATCCATTACTATATCAGGGTTTTTACCGCTGGCTATTACCATATGAACATCTGCCGCAGTTGCTATCTTTGCAGCAAAAAGCTTTGTTATCATGCCCCCTGTGCCTCTTTTTGTACCGGCACCCCCTGCTGATTTTTCTATTTCCGGGGTTATGCTTTCTACTACAGAAATCATTTTCGCATCCGGGTTATTTCTCGGGTCACTCTCATAAAGCCCGTCAATATCAGATAAAATTATTAATAAATCAGCTTTGATCAGCTTTGAAACAATTGCTGAAAGTGTATCATTCTCACCGAATTTGATTTCCTCAACAGAAACAGAATCGTTTTCGTTGACTATGGGAATAATTTCTTTTTGCAGCAAAGTCTCAAAAGTATTAATTACATTTTGTCTTCTATGCTCATCCTCTACCGCATCCCTTGTTAAAAGGATCTGCCCTACTATATGTCCGTAATCCGAGAAAAATTTGCTATATATATGCATCAGTTCGCACTGTCCGACGGCAGCAACAGCTTGCTTTTCAGGTATGAGTTTGGGTTTTTCCTTCAATTTCAACTTATCAACCCCTACTCCTATCGCACCTGATGTTACTAATACTACCTCTTTCCCCTGATTGGATAAGTCTGATAAAACCCTCGCAAGTCTATCTATCCTGGTAAAGTTAACCTTACCTGTATCATAAGTCAGAGTTGAAGTTCCAACCTTTATAACAATCCTTCTGGAATCTTTCAGGGCCTCACGTATTTTATTCATAAATGACTCCTCTTACTATCTGTATCAGAGCTTTTTATCCGTAAAGACAGTTCTGCTCAATGATTGTTTAGTCGTGATCCGAAATCTATAATTTTATATTATACACCAATAGTACTACGTTTTCTATATTTAATAGCGAATAAATATAAAAGAAAGTATCCCATCCTTGATACTTTCTTTTAATATTTACCTATTTTCATATTCGCTTTTTTCAGGAAAGACTCCTTCTATTTCCACTGCCTCAGTATTTTCATCCCTTGCTGCATCTTTACCCCGTACAGTTGTAATTTGGTCTATGCCGCTAGAGGTATCCGTCGATCCGGTTTTGTCTTTCTTCGATGCAATCATTGCATAATCATAACCTATGAGAAAGCCTATTAAGGCCATACTAAGAAACAATACCAGCAATTTGCTTCCGAAAAGCCGCTTTAACATGCTCACACCACCTATAAAGTATACACTTTAATATTGTGCACAATTTATAGGAATAATATACAAAAAGCAGGGATTCACCCTGCCTGCAGCACTTTAGCCGGCAAATAACCGTTAGTTCAATTGCGTGCCGGTGCTCTTTTCATCTTGATCAGCCTTATATATGCAGATATACGTTTTACAGGCACTTTACTCCATAAGTAATCATTTGTATAGAGAAAATACATAGCCAACCCCAGAATTGTTGCAGAAACAGCATCCCAGACATAATGCTGCTTTATGAATAAAGTTGATAGAGTAATAGCTATATAACTGATAACCGCAAATGCACCAACAAGTTTGTTTTTCGTATACTTAAGCAAAAACAATGTGGGCAGGATAGTATCAAGTACATGTATACTCGGGAAACAGTTATACGGGTTATCATTTGAATATATACCCCTTACCAGACTTGAAAACAGGTCATTTCCTGTAACTTCAGGCCTGGGTACTGTTGTAGGGAAAAAGTAGTAAATGATAAAGCAGATCAGAGTTCCCGATATAATACACGCGAGTAGCCTATAATAGTATTTGTAATCGGCAAACAGGAAAAACACGAGAACAGCAAACACATACACATACCAGTATATATAGGGTATAACGAAATGCTGGCTGAAGGGTATCAGTTCATCCAGAACTGTGCTGATATTTCTTACCTTACTGCTGTAATTATTCAGTATAAAGTAAAAAATCTGTATTGCAGGAATAAGAAGCAAAAAGCATGCTCTGAATAAAATTTGTAGTACCTTGTTTCCGTTCATATTTCCCCCAACATTTCCAAGCTTATCATAAATCCGATTGAAAGTTCTTCCAGAAGTATTATACTACAACAAAAGCAAAAAGTCTTAAATATAAACAAAAATTAATATTTGTATTTAGTATAGGTAATGAGTTCTGAACTTAACAGTATACGTGAATGTCAAGAGTTGTCAATGTATATTAAGATAGTAATCTATACCCATAAAATATGAATACTTTATCCTAGACAGGTATCCCAAAAATCGGCGGGTTGATACGAATTATTATTATAAACCTTTGTTTTCGTATACCCTCTCTTTTCGAAACAAATATATACTATTTTGCAGGAGGTTTTTCTTATGGCTAAATACTTCTACAATATAAGCAAGAGCCGCAAGGGAACATCTGTAGTTTTTTTTGCAGTTATTCTTACATTGATTTCAGGTTTTGCTGCTCTAACCATAGATATAGGTTCACTGGTCTGGCAGAAAAACAGACTCGCATCTGCAATAGATTCTGCGGCACTTGCGGGTGCTCAGGAACTAATAACCAACTCCGGCTATGCCAACAGCGTCATAAACACCTATATTCAAAAAAACATAGGTACTTTAAAAGAAACCAATATAACGGTCGATAATAGCAACCGCACCATACAGATTAAAGGAGCCAAAAGTATTGAAACTTACTTTGCCCGTGTACTGGGTATAAAAACAATGGAAATAAAGTCATCAGCTAAGGCTAAGGTTGAAAACATCAGCTCCCTGAAAGGAGCCAGACCTCTTGCGGTAATTCAGCAAACTTTTATATACGGTAATATATATACACTGAAGGAAGGAGCCGGTGACGGAACATCCGGCAACTATGCCGCAATAGCACTGGGAGGAACCGGCGGGTCCATATACAGGGATAATCTTCTTAACGGTTTCAACAGTACTATCAGTGTAGGCAATCAGATCCAGACAGAAACGGGTAATATATCCGGTACGACAGAAACCTGTATCAATCAATTGGTAAATGGATGCATCCACACGCCTCGCTGTACCTATCAGTATTACAACAAGAATTGCTCCAGAATTATCTTTCTTCCAATAGTTAATACTCTTGATGTAAGCGGCCGCAAGTATGTAAAAGTATTGGGTTTCGGAACATTCTTTCTCGAAGGGGTAACAAACCAAGGCGGGCAGGCAGATGTAACAGGACGGTTTATTACTTACAGCATGCAGGGGGAAACCTCAAGCGCAGTAAATGATTATGGTACATATGGGATACGACTGGTCGAATAGAAAGTAAAATATAATTATTGTAACTTTATCACTCTGTTTAACATAAAATAAATATAGATTTAGAGATTATTTCATTCAGGTGATTACATATGGCCAGATACAGGTCTTATAACAGTATCGCAAACAGCTTTTATGCTGCTGACAGGATTAGAAATATAGTAAAATCACCCTTACGTGACACTGAAGAATCTTCAATCATGGAAAGCAGTTATTCTGCTATAATTGAAATTTTAAAAGTATTAAGCGAATTCTCTCCGGAACGGCATAAAGGAATGCTCGACACGGTTGTTGAAAAAAGCAGGCTGTACAATGATACTTATAGAAACCTAAAGAAACATATAAACTCCAGCAGAAGCAAAGGCATAGATATCGGCGGTATCATAAAAACACTGGCAATAATAAAGCCTACGCTTGATAACAGACACAGGGCCACAGCCGACAAAATACTAAAAATCTATGAAATACTGACAAACTGATCCATGTAAAAGTATTGCTACATAACTTCAGCACCTCTAGCCAAAACAGCCTTTACTCTTTCAATAAGTTCATCTTTCCGAATTGGCTTTCTCAAATAACCTGCTACAGCCAATTCCTTTGCTTTTAGTACATTATTTTTATCAGCATGCTCTGTTAATACCAATATAGGAATATCCCTGTATTTTTCATTCTCTTTCAGCTTCTCTATCAGGTCAAAGCCGTTTTCATGTTTCAGCGTAAGATCCATGATTATTAAATCCACACACTTTCCATACTCTTCCATCATATTGAACATACCCATTTCATTGGCTGTTTCTACAAGAGTGACCCCTATCTGTTCAAGAATCAACTTAACCTCATACCTGACTGTATTAGAATCCTCAACTATCATAACTCGCTTACCCATAATTGTATCACCTGCCCCTTATTAAAGAAAAATCAGCGAAGAAGTAACAAAATTTCCTGCTAATTACAGAGCACAGCCTCTTTGACAAAAATAGTCCTTAATTTCCTCTTTAGCGCTGTTTATTAGCTGTTCCAGAGAATCTACGTATTTGGCAGAGTTTTTAGTCTCTCTGCTCTTAAGCAGTACATCAAACCTTTCTGCTTCTTCAAAAACATCTGTTATTCCCAGGTTTGCAGATACTCCTTTTACATTGTGCACGACACGCTCAAGCATATCCCAATCACTACATTCCAGAAACTGCCTCATATCATTTATTTCACCCTGCATTTCATTAAAATAACTTGCAAATAGTCCAGAAATATCCTCAATACTTACACCAAGTCCCTCAGCCAAACCCTCTATATCATATCTGAATACCAAATTTTTCATTGCTTTTCCCTCCATTTTGCTCGCTAATCAAGCCACTTGTTTAGTATTTCTTTAAGCTTGTCTATTCTTACAGGTTTACTTATATAGTCATCCATACCCATACTCAGGCACATCTCCTTATCACCCTCAATAGCGTTGGCAGTCATTGCAATTATAGGTATCCTTCTCCCCAGAGTCGATTCTGCTCTACGTATCATCTTTGTAGCTTCAAACCCATCCATTTCAGGCATCTGACAATCCATAAGCAGCAGGGAATATCCAGTTCTCAATACAGCTTCAAGAGCTTCTCTTCCGTTATTTACTACACGCACCTTATACCCAAGCTTCTCTAGCTGCATGGTAGCAAGTTTTTGGTTGGTTTTGTTGTCTTCAGCCAGCAATATACAATTATCATTTTGGCCCGTTCCAGAAGCGGAACTGGTTTCCTCGCCAGCCTCACCTGTTTCACTAACAGTTTTTTGCACTATTTTATTATTAACTAAATTTATTATGCAATCCAGCAATTGAGATTGCTTTACAGGTTTTTTCAGAAATGCGGAAAACCCTCTTTCTAAAGATTTTTCCCCCAAGACACCTTCCCTGTCTGCTGATACCAGGACTACTTTTGCACTGGAAATCCCCGGTACGGAACCATAATTTCTGATGAACTCTTCTGCTTCTGATTCCGAATATGTAGTCTGGCTCAGGAAAACTATCTGAAAATCTTCTCCTTTAAATTTTTCATCGCCGGAAGTGCCAAAAAGCTGCTCTTGTCTTGCGATACCACGAGTCTCCAGATTCCAGGATCTTAAATACTGCTCTATAGTTTCCCTCCCTGTCGGGCTATCCCCTATAACAAGCACCCTTAAACCATCAGGGATACCCGGTAATACATTTTCTGACGAAAACTCAAATTTTACCGTAAACCAAAATGTAGAGCCTTTTCCCGGAGTGCTGTCAACACCTATCTGTCCGCCCATAAGCTCTATCAGATGCTTTGATATTGAAAGTCCCAGTCCTGTACCCCCATATCTCCTTGTAGTAGACCCGTCAGCCTGAACAAAAGGCTTGAAAAGCTTTTCCTGTACTGCCATGGGAATTCCTACCCCTGTATCTATTACTTCAAAGAGAACTTTAATGTATTTGCCGTTTCTTTCCTTTATCGTTGCAAAAACCCCAACTTCACCGCTTTGAGTAAATTTTATAGCATTCCCGGTAAGATTAAGCAATATCTGCCTGAGTCTATCGGCATCACCCTGAATGACAGGTATTTCCGGTGAAACAAAGGTAGAAAGTGAAATGTTTTTTTCATTTGCTTTTACCGACATCAGCTCAGCCATACTCTCAACAACATTAAGCACTTTGAATTCGAAGTTGTTGATTACCAGTTTGCCTGCCTCCAGTTTGGAAAAATCCAAAATATCATTGATAATATTCAGCAGCAAGTTTCCTGAGTCGCGAACTATGGAGGCCAATTCCTTCTGCCGCTCGTCCAAGCCCGTATCAAGCAGCAGCTCAGTCATGCCTATAACCGCATTCATGGGAGTTCTTATTTCATGGCTCATGTTCGCAAGGAACTCGCTTTTAGACTGGTTAGCTGATTCAGCTGCTTCTTTCGCTTTCTTCAACTCCTCCTCAATCTGCTTGCGGTTGGTAATATCATGAAACACTGTGATAAAGTACCCTCCAGCAGGACTGTATGCTGAAACAAGATACCACTTCCCTGTGTCATTAGCTTGATATGTAAAACTTAACTTGTCACCTTTTAAAGCTATCTCTCCATAATTATCGATATACTCAGCCAGTGAAGCTTCCAGACCCGATCTTATATCAGAAATCCGCTTTCCAATAATATCTTTACTCTTCAATCCGATAATGCTCTCAAACGCTTCATTTACTTCCAGAAATACGTAGTGGTCCGGATGTCCGTCAGCATCCATTTCAACACTGTAATATGCAAAGCCATCCAACATGCTTTCAAATAAATGGCGATATTTATACTCGCTCTTCCTGAGGTCTGCCTGTGATTTTTCCAGAGCCTCAAGCATCCTGTTGACTTCCTCCGTCAGACTGGCAAGCTCGTCCTTTCCTGTTACATCCAGTCTTGCTGAAGCATCCCCTATTCCTCCTATATGGGAAACATTTTTACTCAAAACCTGCATTCTAGACAAAAAAACTTTTTCCAATAAAAATATTATTACCACACCAATGAACAACCCGCTCAAAAGCAATGCAATATTGAAAAACCTTATAGTTTCCTTTCCGTAATTGAATATTTCTCTATCTGTTCCTACACCCAGTACCAATATAGGTTTATCGTTAATATCCCTTAATATGGAATATCCATACACATGATTTGAATCTGCAGCTTTAATATACCGATGCTTCTCATCCTGAGGGTCACTTTCCAGATGGTTTTTAGCAGCGATAAAGTCCTCAGGCATCCGGCTATCGTTCAACCGGTACAGTTTTACAGACAGTTTTGTTATCTCCTCTATTTCCTTTATCTTTTCTGTATCGAGAAACTGTCCGGCAATAACAAGTCCCCTGACAGGCCCTTCTCCAGCGCTGGTAAGTATGGGCTGAGCAGTTATTGCTAAAGGTCTTCCCTCTAAAATCACAATTCCATTTATACCTTCTATTGAGGCTTTATTCAGAATTTCTCTATTCTCCAGAATATCTTCGTCAAGACCTTCGGGAAGAGGCATCTTTGTACCCTTATGCAAATCATATCCCTTTGAAAAAACCGTTTCACCTCTTGCATCCAAAAATGCAATAAAATTCAGCTTGAGCTCGCTAAACGTAGTATCTACCATATTGGATTTTATATATTCCTGGTTGTGATTCTCTATAAACGCATATGTATCGTCCCATTTTGCATAATCGCTCATTTTTGTTGAAAGCAGGTTTATCTCATTAAACAGGACTCCTTCCGCCTGTCCTACGCTCTTTTCAATATGCTGATTTTCCAGTATCAAGAAACCGTTCCTGACTATCAACTGAGAAGCCAGAACCAGAACAGCAATAAGGATAATAAGTGTCAATCCGATGATAATTATTGTTTTATTCCGAAGTTTCATTTTTTCCTCCGATACTTAATAACCAACTACAATTAGCACATCAAGCCTGGCAAAATGAAAAACAATATTAAAATTGAAGATAAGAATTCAGGAAGAATAAACTAAACAAAATAAAAGAAAAAATTCATTTTTAGATAAAGTAATATATGAAGAATTATAACAGTTCACGCTGTTTTATTCAATACGGAAATAATTCAATGGATATAGTAAAAATAAAGCCATCAGAGCTAATACCCGATGGCTTTCATTACTAAGACCTATCAAACCTTGGTTGCACCGTAATAAACTATACCTCTGCTTGAATCTATAGTCACTACCGATCCGCTTTTAAGAATATGTGTAGCATTATCAGCACCGACCACAACAGGTATCTCTAATGTAAGCCCTACTATTGCTGCATGGGAACCTATCCCGCCTTCTTCGGTAATAATTGCAGAAGCCCTCTTCATTACCGGCAGCATAGCATTATTTGTAAAAGGTACGACAAGTATGTTTCCATCTGTAAAGGTATTATCTGCTTCTTCTGCTGTTCTGGCAACACACAGCTCGCCTGTCACAGCTCCACCCCCGATTCCTGTCCCCTGTACCAGCACCTTACCTACTATGTGGACTTTTAATATGTTGGTTGTCCCACTGACACCTATTGGCACTCCCGCAGTAATAATAACAAGATCCCCATTGCTTACCAGGCCGGACTCCAACGCCTTTTCAACACCGGTGTCAAACATTTCATCCGTAGTTGATACTTCCCTGACAAGATAAGGAATTATACCCCATGACAGAGAGAGCTGACGCTGTACTTTAGGACTGACCGTTGTTGCTATTACCGGGCATGCAGGCCTGAATCTTGATATCATCCTTGCCGTATGCCCTGACTGCGTAACCGTGATTATAGCAGACGCTTTCAAATCAAGTGCTGTTGTACATGTTGCATGACTGATGGCATTTGTAACACTTGACTGCATTTCAGGCTGTTTGTTTGAAAAACGCTTCCAATAATCAATAGATTTTTCTGCTTTTTCTGCAATCTTTGACATTGTTTCAAGGCTTTCTACAGGATATTTGCCGGAAGCTGTCTCTCCTGAAAGCATTATCGCGCTTGTCCCGTCATATATTGCATTAGCTACATCACTTGCCTCTGCTCTGGTAGGCCTGGGGTTCCTAATCATAGAATCCAGCATTTGAGTAGCCGTAATTACAGGCTTTCCGTTTTTATAGCATTTTTCAATCAAAGCTTTCTGTACTACAGGTACCTCTTCTACAGGTATTTCTACCCCCAGGTCTCCTCTTGCTACCATTATGCCGTCAGAAACTTTGATTATATCGTCAAAATTTTGAATCCCTTCACGATTCTCTATCTTGGCAATAACTTTTATCTCCTGTCCGCCATGCTTTTCCAGTACTTTTCTTATCTCTATGACATCAGATGCTTTTCTGACAAAGGATGCGGCAATAAAATCAAAGTCATTTTCTATACCGAACTTTATATCTTCAATATCCTGTTGAGTCAATGAAGGCAGATGGATCTCCGCTCCGGGTACATTTATACCCTTATTGTTGCCTATAACTCCTCCGTTCAAAACCTTGCAGAATATATCCTTCTTCTTGATCTCTTCTACTTCCAGTTCTACTAACCCATCATTTATCAGTATACGGCTTCCTCTTTTTACATCCCTATACAATTCCTTATATGTAACAGTCGCTTTTGTATTGTCGCCAATGATATCTTCATTTACCAGAACAAATCTGTCGCCCTCCTTCAGGGTAACCTCTCCGGTTTCAAACCTTCCCGTCCTTATCTCAGGGCCTTTCGTATCAAGCAGGAGCGGAATAGGACGTCCAAAGCTTTCCCTGATCATTTTAAAGCTATCAACTCTTTTTTTATGCTGCTCATGTGTACCATGCGAAAAATTTATACGCGCAACATCCATTCCCTTTTCTATGAGCTTTTTCAGTATTTCCTCATTATCAACAGCAGGGCCTAAAGTACAAATAATTTTAGTTTTCCTCATTTAATAACCTCCAAAAATATATGTTAGATTTAAAAATATGCTAAATTTCATAATAAAAGCGCAAGCTATATGTACTTCAGACTTGTATACCGTTATGCAGTATATCGTATCTGAAGTTGGCACGATCCGGTGGAAAACATACCCCCAAAATCCACATAAGCCTTACGCCTCTTTGCTTCCAGCCTGCTAGGTTAAAACATTTTCAATACATTATACCATCCTTATTATTATACTGCAAGAATAAAGCATATCAACTTTTTTCAAGTCTGCACAGCCTCACTATTAAAAACAGCATATTCACACCAGGATCAAAATTATTATGTTAATCAATTTATTCATATACTTCTCCCCTGAAGATACTACCAATTCCCCTAAATTAATTTTTTTCAATAAACTCATATTTTAAAATAACAATATTTATGGTAATATATATGTGTGTCAAATAATGTCATAATATGTTAATTGCGAGCATATCACGATAGCATTGAATTACTTATATCAATTTTAAATAACAGGAGGCAAAATACATGGAACAAAAATCTTTTCTGTGTAAAAATGAGCAGGAAGCCAATGTAATAACCACAAATATATTACTATGGGCTACATTAGCTTTCCCCGCTCTGATAATTTTAGGAATAGTCGGTGTATTCAACTTTGACATGCAGAGATTATACATATTCAGCACAATAGGTGCAATAGGTGCAGTACTCCCCTTTGTTTTAAGGAAGCTATCGGTAAACGATACGATACTGAAATACAGTTCCATAGTTATAAGTACATTAATAATCGGAATACTGAATACAAATCATCAGATAGGAATCAATATGCTTTATATATTCCCTATTACCCTAAGTTGTCTTTATTTTGACAGAAAATTGACATGGACAGCTTTTATAGTGGGATATGCCAATCTGATATTAACACTGTACTTAAGGTTTTCTTTCAGCGGGGAATACGCTACTGCCGGAGAACTTAATGCTGCTTACATTTCCAACCTCAGTGCATACACTATTGAATATATCTCGCTGTCTCTAATATTTACAATGCTGACAAGGAGGACAAGAAATCTTCTGGAGGGTATGATGGATTCTGAGGAGCAGGCTTCCATTCTGAGTAAGTTAAAGGATGTCATGCTTAAGTCCTCAAATGCTTCAAATGTTCTGGCAGATTCGGTAAGCCAGCTTTCATCCACTATGGAGGATACTGCTAAAGCCAATGATCTGATTGCCAATAACGCAAGTCAGGCAGCAGATGGATGCGAAAAAAATCTGAAATACATAGAAAATACTACCGTGAAAGTAGAGAGCATCTCTACTATATTACAGGAAATCTCTTTACAGTCACAGGAAATGTATGAGATATCTGAAAGTACTGATGCTGCCGCTGAAGAAAGTGAAAAGGTTATTACACAAGCTATAGAAAATATGAAGGATATAGAAACTTCCACTTATCAGAGCAAAGTATTGATAAACAGGCTTGGAGACCGCTCCGTACAGGTTGGCAAGATAATTGAAATGATTACCTCAATTGCCGGCCAGACAAATCTCCTTGCACTAAATGCCGCTATTGAATCCGCAAGGGCCGGTGAGCAGGGAAAAGGCTTCGCAGTGGTTGCCGAAGAGATCAGGAAACTTGCAGAACAGTCAGCAGGAGCTGCAAAAGAGATATCAAATCTGATAAAACATATACAGGCTGATACAAATGATGCCGTAAATGCGATGGATCAAGGCTCTGAAACAATAAAAACAGGTATTGATATGGTGCGTTCAGCCGGAAAATCCTTTGAAAAACTCAGAGAATTACAGGAGAAAACAAACACTAAAGTACATGAAATATCAAGCTCAAGTATTAAAACATCCGAATACGGCCAGCAGATGGTTGAAATAGTAGAGAATATCAAAGCACTCACCATGAAGTCACAGGAAGAAGTAGAATCCATAGCATCCTCTACACAACACCAATCAGCAGCAATGGAAGAGATAGCTGCATCCTTTGAAGTAATAGATGAAATAGCCCGCGACTTACTAAACTTAAGCAAAAGTATAGAAAATGACAACCTAAAATTATAAATTTTTTTAAAACAGAAGGGGCAGCATATTTTTGCTGCTCCTTCTGTTTCAGTTCTATAAGTTATCAATTATAGTATGGACAGTATCATCTAATGATGACCCCCTCCTGCCTTTTTCAAAGAAAACATATTCCTTCCTCAGTTTGTCGTACAGCTTTCTTAAATATTTATAGCTGTAAATGGAATACTTGCTGATTTCATTTATATATTCAGCAGTAAACAGCTTTCTATTTTTCGCTATCGCCTGATGTATTAAGAAATTACAATTGTATTTTATCAGACTCTTCATGTTTAAGGAAACAGAAGACTCTAAACATCCGCTTGAGTCCATCACTTTTGATATAAAGTTCATCAGTCTGTTTGTTATAGCGTCCAAAGGCCATTTTCCTGCTATTTGCGAAAAAATGGTCATATGTCCGTTTTCAGCGTCTGTATTTACATCCTGCAAATCATCTGCAAGCTGCAAAATAATTCCGAAACCAAACGCAAAATCTGCTTCTTCTACTGTCAAACGACCCCCGACTAAAAAAGCATCAGTCAATACCGACATTCCACCTTTTTGAAAACTAATTCCCAGTATATCCCTTTCATACGGCGACGATCTTCTGCATTGCTGCTGCAGACTGTTTTGCTGGGCATCATGTATTCCCAGAAGGCTTTCATATATGTGAGGGTATTTTTCCCTAGGATATTCTTCTTCGATCATCTGAACCAAAGTAAAAATATCCTTCTCATATTTGCTTGACGGTGCTACTGTATCTCCTGCGAGACACCTTCTGAAACGACTGCTGATTTCAGCCTTTTCCACATATTCTATATCAGTTGAATCCAAATAATTGTCAGTATACGGGTAAAGCATACTATAAGCGAAAATCGGATTTGAGTACCCTATGTCCAGACCTGTAAATGCCTGTAAACTATTCATTATCCACACATTTCTTATTGCTTGAAATATATCTTCAAGCTTCATTTCAGGGGCAAAATTCCTTGCTTGCTTCACAAATGAACTGGTAGACTTGATGAAACCTTCACCGAAAACTATATCCAGATATTCCTCACTGAATCCAAGGGTTTCTCTTGCAAATTTCCGGGTACTTTTTTTGAATCCCTCTCTCCAGGAAACCTGTTCCAAACCTGGCGCAGGCAAAGCCTTAAGTTTTTGTGCCATATTCCTTATAAAAATATCTGTCTGTTTTTCTTTTACACTTTTCAGAGCTTTTGCTTTTTCTTCTCCGGCAACCGGCATATCTGTAGACGTTTCCCACCAAAGCTTTATATACTTGTTTCTAAATTCTCCGGCAAAATCCTGTACCGGAAATATACCACCTGCAATAGAATCCTCTTGGATAAATGCTCTCATTACACCAGTCATCCCCCGCAAATAAAATATCAATTTCCCTATTTATATAATACGATAAATACAAAACAATGTCTTGATGCTGAATAAATTAACTGACAAAATTCATCGAATTATTTCGGAAGCACCGGAATGCAAAAAGACTGGAGCCTTTGTGCACCCCAGTCTTTAATATTTTCTGAAATTTATGTTATTTTACAACAATTGTAATATTTTGGGAACGGCTGCCGTAAGTAACTGTGACAGTCGCATTTCCTTTACCTGCTGCTGTAAGCTTACCTGTTGATGAAACAGATACCACCTTTGTATTGCTGGATTTGTAAACCGCCTTGCTTGACACATCCAAACGCTTTATATCATCTTTGCCCACACCCAGCTTTTCAGCTGGAACAGTAAACAGATGTGTGAGGGAATTTATCTTCAGCTGTACTTCCTGCTTTGCCTTCATTGTCAATGATGTAACTGCCTTAGTACCCGATAATACTTCAAGCCCGTCTCTCATAGAGTATAATTCTTTTACCTGGGTCGGTGTCAACGCATAGTTGTAAATTCTGAACTCATCCATGATACCTTTGAAGTAAATGCTGTCGGTCGTTCCACCTATCCATAACGGACCGCTGGAATTAGATATATCGCCGTCAAACTCTTCAGTTTTTATGAGTTTTCCGTCTATGTATATCTTTATTGTGTTTGCATCGCCGTCTGCAGTATCATCATCTTCTGCCTTTCCGTTATAAGTAGCCGTATAATAATACCATCTTCCGTCAACATATTTTTCATTATCAATTGTGTAGTCTGTATAGTTTACATCCTTATCTATATCAGCCAGTTCCAGTCTGTGCCCACCATTGTTTGCCCAGTCAGTCAGCTTGTAGGAAGTCTCCTTTTTATTGTGGCTTTCCCCATATTTAGCAAAGATAGGCTGGTTATTCTTGCTCTTTTCCTTATAAACCCACATTCCGAAAGTGAATCCTCTATCCAGGTCTAATGAATCACTGTCCTTGACTTCAATATAGCTCGCACCATTGAATCTTACTGCTTTTCCTGCAATACCATCTACATACTTGAAGTTGTTTGCTTTTACTGCAAAGCCGTCATTGCCACACCCAGACAAGTCTTTAAGGTTGTTTTCAAACTTGTAGTATGCTACAAGCTTGTTTGGCCTGATAACCAGATTTTTGCCGGATCCATCGGCTACAGCATCATCATAAAGATCCTCAACTTCAGTATAGCTCAGAGCCTTGTTGTAAATTCTCATGTCATCCATAACACCCTTAAAGTAATTATCTACTGTCATAAAGTGTCCAAACCCGATATACAACGGCTGTGAGGATTTTATAAGAGATGTGCTCTTCAGTTCACTCTTCACCATTTCCTTGTTGTGGTATATAGCCATTGTTTCTCCGTCATATGTTGCAGTTACCAGTGTCCATTTATTGATATCAACCTGTTTTTCAGCATGAATATCCTCTGCACCGTCTGAATCACAGAAGGTTATCCCGGGTGTCATTGTCCACCATTCGTATACACCATACGGATAATCATAACCTTCTTCATTATACTTAATGATGTATGGTACTCCGCCTTCCATTGTTTCCTTTTTCCTCATATCATCCTTGTAAACCCAGAAAGAGAAGGTAAATGCATCTCTTATGTCAAGTGAATTACTGTCTTTTACCTTAATATAGCTCTTACCGTCAAGCTTTACTCCCTTACCTAATACAGCATCGACAAAAGTAACGCCGTTTTTTCCTCCTACGGCTACTCCATCATTTGCAAACTGGGAAGAATCCTTCAAATCCCCATCAAACTTCCAGTGTGCCACCAATCCCTTGTATCCGCCAAGAGAATCGACCACGTCTGCGCTTTCCTCCTGTGCTGCTGTATCCTGTGACGCTTCTTCCGTCTGATCTTCATCTTCGGCAAACACTACTGTTGCAGAAAACATGCATGTGAGTACAAGTACCAATGTTACTAAGACTGCAATAAGCTTTTTTGTTTCTTTCATTGGATAAAAACCTCCTGTAAATAATTTGTATTATTGTAATATAGAATTAATGAAATTCATAAGAAGTCAACATAGATCAAAAATTCCTGTTTAATCCATTACTGACCTGTTCACAGCCGTTTAGATTCCCGTTATTGCACCATAGGTCTTAAGAAAATTAAGAATTGATATAATAATATTATTCCAAATAATACAGCATGTCAATATTTACTAGTGCTTTATTCTCCAAAATAGCCTATGATTCAGCAGAAATAAGTTTTATACATATTGCTTTATATTATCTGTTTATACCTCGTTTGCAAATTACACTCAGGAGTGATTTTTGTGTAAATTAGGGGTGATTTTTAGAAGATTCGGGATGATTTTATCAAAAAATAGTATATATATATTGGCATGTTATGGTAATAATGGTATTATATTAAGTTAACTTATTATGCTGGTTGGTTGAGATTACTTGTGTAGTGACTTAGAGGTTAACAATAAAAATACTCATAACATCAGTTATTTATTGTAAAACTCTGGTTAATTTGCTATACTTGTACTGCTATATTATGTATATTAATAAATGGTAAACTACGACAATTATTCTTTAAGAGGACGTGAATTTATGAATAATTATGTTATAAAAAAGCATACATGGCTATTTCTTTTAGCTTTTTTGTTCATACCTTCAATTATGCCCTCCTGTGCTTTCCCATTCTCTAAGTCTGACAAGACCGGACATGTCTCACTTAACATGTGGCATCACTATCTTGGAGAGCAAAAGATTGTATTTGACAAGTATATTGAAGAATTCAACAAAACTGTCGGTCTGGAAAAAAATATCGCAATAAAAGCTTACAGTATGGATAATTCCGGGGATATACACAACAAAATCATACAATCTGCAAACGGTGAGCCGGGTGCTCCTGACATGCCCGATATGGCAACAGTTTATCCCGGTACGGCTTATACCCTGTATGGTATGGGTAAGGTTGTATCTGTAGAAAAATATATGGATACAAGTAAAACCGCAAAATATGTGGACAGCTTCCTGGAAGAGGGCAGATTGACCAGCGACAGCGGTATTATCATTTTCCCGATCGCTAAATCTACCGAACTTTTATATGTTAATAACACTGTATATATGAAATTCCTACAGGAGCATAATGAAAAAAATCCCCCTAACCGTCTGGATGAAAGTATGCTCAATACATTTGAGGGTATACTGAAAACAGCAGAGGCATATTATGACTGGACAGATGCCAAAACTCCTGATACTGCCAATGATGGCACTGCCCTATTCGGATTTGACGCAGCAAGCAATTTTGCAGTTGTCGGATGCCGGCAGCTGAGCAATGACTTTTTCAGCACTAACGGGAGATCCGGTACAATAAACCTTGGAAGTCCCGCATTTAGCAAGCTATGGGATTATTACCATATCCCAATGGCAAGAGGATATTTCGGTGCATACAGCTATTACCGTTCAGAAGATGTGCAGACAGGCGATCTCGTAATGTTTGCAGGTTCGACTGCAGGTGCAAAGTTTTTCCCTAAAACTATAACTTACAAAGATAATACAAAACTGGATATAGATCTAAAAGTATTGCCATACCCGGTTTTTGAGAATGGTAGAAAAACTTCAGTCCAACAGGGTGCCGGGGTAGCAATAATGAAATCGACACAGGAAAAAGAGAAAGCTTCTGCCATATTTTTAGAGTGGTTTACAGATCCGCGCCGCAATACTGAATTTGTATTGAAAACAGGCTATCTTCCGGTTACAAAGGAAGCAATAGACAGTATTTTACCGGAAGAGTTAGAAAAACTAAAAAATTATCCTGAGTATACAAATGTCTTAAAAGTAATAAAGCAGGCACTTGAAATGATGAAAACTTATGAGTTGTACACATATAAGCCTTTTGAAAACAGTGACGAAATGAGGTTTGCTTTTGAAGATAAGTTCCTTTCTGCAGCAAAAGCCAGCCGTTCAGACTTCCTAAAAGATTATGAAGCAACAAAAAATCTCGATACCGCTTTCAAAAATATAGCAAGAAAAGATAAATATGAACGTTTTATCGGTGAGGTACGAAATGAAATACTTAAAACCGATTGAACAAAAATTACATTTGGATAAAATGTCACTGAAAAACAGATTGTGGGTTTTACAGATACTGCTGGTTTTTTTATTACTCTCCGGCATTTATTTTGTTTTAAGTACAACAGGCATCATTGCTTCCTTCAATGACAATTCTTATATGCTGGTAAAAAAGCAGCTTGATATTTCCGCAAAGGAATTATCTCAGAGATACTCCTCTATCTCTGCAAATACAATTGAACTTGCCGGGAAACTTAATAAAAGTATTGAAAAAAGCCTCTCAGAACACGGACTCTCCATATCAGATTTGAAATCACACCCCTATCTTCTTGAAACTCTGCTGGGAAACGAAGTTGAGAAGGCAGTATTCACCATGCAGAAAACATGTGTCAGTGGTGTATTTGTATTTTTTGATGCAACCGTAAACCCTACCCTAAGCCATGCCCTGGATAGCAAAGCGGGTTTTTATATAGTTGATATGGATCCGGATGTCATGCCCTACAGTTCTGATGCGTTATTCCTTCATTACGGACCACCGGCTGTCGCCCGCGAAAATGACTTTTATTTGCACACAGAGTGGGAGCTTGAGTATGATGCAGGAATACAACGAGAGAAAAACTCAACCAGCTTTTATAATATACCTTTTGCAGCAGCATTCAGGAGTAAAGGAACAAGGTTGCAGGATTTGGGGTATTGGAGTCCCTTCTTCAAAACTACTGAAAACAGTGAACCGGCAATGACATTTTCAGTGCCATTGATTGATAAAAACGGCGTACCCTACGGTGTTTGCGGACTTCAAATCTCAAAAACATTTTTTGAAAAGCTTTTATCCCAACCGCTTCTTCCTTCATTCAAGCATAAAGTATTACTTTTTTCACTGTCGGATTCAGACAGGATAAATATGAAAAACGCAGTTCTTATTGAAGAAAATCCAGGATGGCTGCAGGGAAGCAAGCATGATTATTTACTGTCTTCTTATACTAAAAATAACAAAAACGGGTTTAAGCGTTATTATTTTGATTCATCAAACCAAAAAAACATACTAGGGCTGGATACAAAAGTCAGTCTGTATCCTTCAAAATCAGTATTCAAGGACGAATACTGGGTGTTAGCAGTCCTATTGCCGCAGGAAGATGTAAAAGGGAACAGTCAGTTGTTTTTGTTGTTTGCAGCATTTTTAATCCTGTTTATATTGGGAATCTTAATATCATACTTTACCAGCAGATATTATGTCAAACCGATAGTAAATACACTCAATAAAATTAAGGAATACGGTCTGCCGTCAAAGAAAACAAATATCCCGGAAATCGATGACTTCATAGAATTTTTAAAGAAATATCCATATGAATCCGGTCATAATATAAAGACTTCCGTGAAGATGAATTGTGACAACAACCCTATTATAGCCCCAGAAACTTCCTTCGAACTGGATAATACTCAGTTTGAAGAATTCACACAGCGCCTAAGCACTCTATCGAAGGCTGAGCGTGAGGTCTTTGACCTGTATATCAAAGGGCACACTGCAAAAGAAATAAGCCAGATATTATTCATCAGTATTAACACAGTAAAGACCCACAACAAAAGAATTTATGCTAAAATGAATGTCAGCTCACGTATTGAACTGCTCACATACTGCTATAAACTTATGGGTGAAAATCCGCAGCAAGATAATCAAAGATATTCAATAACTGATAAAGGGTGAAATGTATTGAAATTCTACAAAGACAAAATATGGTATTCCACTTTGCTTTCTATACTGATGAAAAGTATAGTGTTTATTGGATTTACAGTTGATAAAACACATTACAGCTTTAATCTGACCGCTGCTTTTAAAAAAGCATTGCCCTGCATATACTATTACGTAAGCTTCATAGTTATCTTTATTTCCTTTGCTTTTCTGTTTAAAAACCGGGCACGGGTGTGGTATCTAATTATTGTTAATTTGCTGGCTTCAGTGCTTATCCTGACAGATCTGCTGTATTACAGGGGCTTTGACACCATGCCTTCTTTGCATTTGCTTCAGCAAACTGCAAATCTGGATAATCTCTCAGACAGTATATTTTCGCTATTACATTGGATCGATTCAATTTTCTTCATAGACATTATTATTTTGATAGTATTTTTGTTAAGAAAGAAAGAATTGTACAAAAATGCTGAAAGAGCCATAACTGCTTCAGTAGTAATGCTGCTAGTATCAATCGGAGTAATAGCATATATTCCCGTAAAGGTAGATGTACTTAAGTTTAAAGACCCTGCTATTTACTATTTCCGTTTGTATGATCCTAATATAACAGTCAGGAACCTTTCTCCGATAGGATATCACATTTTTAATGCATATGCGTTTTGGAAAGACAGTCAGCCATATAAAATGACCTCAGCAGAAGCTGATGAAGTATCCTCATGGTTTGAGGAAAAGAAAGAATTCATTTCTGATAACAAGTATAAGGGTATGTTTATAGGCAAAAACTTGATATTCATACAGCTTGAGTCCTTTGAGAGATTTGTTCTGAAACAAAAGATTTTTGGTCAGGAAGTAACTCCAAACCTTAATAAAATGCTTGAACACAGTCTGTATTTTCCAAATACATACGAACAGGTCAACCAGGGTCAGAGTTCGGATGGAGACTTGATTGCCAATACTTCAGTATATCCTTTAAGACAGGGGAGCACTTTTTTCAGTTATCCTTACACAGTATATAACTCTTTGCCAAACCTGCTTAAGGGTATCGGCTATTACACAATTGCCCTTCATCCTGACAAGGGCTCCTATTGGAACTGGATGCCGGCTTTGGATTCTATGGGCTTTGACAAGTGTGTAGATTCCTCGGGGTTTGTTATCGATGAGAAAATAGGTATGGGATTAAGTGACGGTTCATTCTTAAAACAAGTAGAATCCATACTGGCGAAGCAAAAACAGCCATTTTATTCCTTTATGGTTACACTGTCGAGTCATGCTCCGTTTGATCTGCCTGAAAAGTATTGGGAGCTTAAGCTGAATGAGGAACTCGACAAGTCTACTCTTGGAGGATATTTCCAAAGCGCGCGCTATGTAGATACACAAATCGGATTTTTTCTGGACAGGTTGCGGCAGGATAATCTCCTGGATAACTCAGTCATCGTAATATACGGCGATCACTGCGGTGTCCATAAATTTTATCCCAAAGATGTTCAGAAAATCAGTAATCCTGAGAAATGGTGGCTTGAAAATAATGGACAAATTCCTTTCATTGTTTATCAAAACAATTTCCAGGGTGAAGAGATAAAAACTATTGGAGGCCAAATAGACATCCTCCCTACTGTTGCATACTTAATGGGAGTTGATGAAGAGAAATATCAATACACATCAATGGGTAGAAACCTGCTGAAAACAAACAGGAGCTTCGTTGTGTTGAAGAATAGAAAATTCATATATGATCCGGGTAGTGAACAGTTCAAGGAGTCTGCCGTTAAAGGCCTGGATCTGGCTGACATAATCATTAAGAGCAATTATTTCAAAAAATATATAAAGAATTAGCAAAACGAGTGAATTTATCGGGAAATTATTATAGTAGCGCTTTTTGTAAACTAAGTGTAAAATATATATGTATTTTAAAACACTCAAGGAGATAATCAATGATAAGTCCTTTTGAAGTTATGGAAACTATAAAAATGATACAAGAAGAAAATCTTGATATCAGAACCATTACCATGGGTATATCACTTAGGGATTGCTGCCATTCTGAAGGTATTATCGCCCGTAAAAAGATATATGATAAAATAACACGGTTTGCATCAAATCTGATAAAAGTGGGAGAAGATATAGAAAAGGAATACGGCATACCCATTATAAACAAGAGAATATCTGTAACCCCCATATCCATGATTGCAGAAAGCTGTGACGAAGAAGACTATGTAAGATTTGCAGAAACCCTGGATAAAGCTGCTGAAGCTGTGGGAGTAAACTTTATCGGCGGTTTTTCGGCTCTTGTACACAAAGGCTATACAGTAGGTGACAGAAAGCTTATCAATTCTATACCTGAAGCCTTAAGTACAACAAAGAAGGTGTGTTCTTCAGTAAATCTGGCTACCACGAAAGCAGGCATAAATATGGATGCCGTGAGCGAAATGGGGCAGATAATCAAGAGAACCGCTGAACTGACAGCTAAAGACGACGGTCTTGGCTGTGCAAAACTGGTAGTATTCGCAAATGTACCTGAGGATAACCCGTTTATGGCAGGCGCATTTCATGGAGTCGGTGAGCCGGAATGTGTAATAAACGTAGGTGTCAGCGGTCCAGGTGCTGTAAAGTGTGCCCTTGAAAAGGTAAAAGGCGCTGATTTCGGTACAGTAGCCGAAACAATCAAGAAAACAGCCTTTAAAATAACCAGAATGGGACAACTTGTTGCACAGGAAGCTTCCAGAAGGCTTCATGTGCCCTTTGGGATAGTAGATTTATCTTTGGCTCCTACACCGGCAATCGGGGACAGTGTAGCCTATATCCTGGAGGAAATGGGCCTGGAAAAATGCGGTACTCATGGTACTACTGCTGCGTTAGCCCTTCTGAATGATGCGGTAAAAAAAGGCGGTACAATGGCTTCCTCCTATGTAGGAGGTTTAAGCGGTGCCTTTATACCAGTCAGTGAAGATGCAGGCATGATTGATGCAGTCGTCAAAGGTGCTCTTTCCATTGACAAGCTCGAAGCTATGACCTGTGTCTGTTCAGTTGGTCTGGACATGATTGTTGTTCCGGGTAAAACCAGTGCTGAAACAATTTCGGCGATTATAGCAGATGAAGTAGCTATTGGAGTAATTAACAATAAGACAACAGCTGTCAGGATAATTCCGGCACCGGGCAAAGATGTGGGCGACATAGTAGAGTTCGGCGGCCTGCTGGGTTCCGGACCTGTAATGAAGGTTAACGGATTCAGCAGCACAGAGTTCATAAAGCGCGGCGGAAGAATTCCGGCCCCAATACACAGTCTTAGAAATTAAACGAGGAGTGATAACTATGGTGAAAGCGGTTATAACCGTTATCGGTCAGGACAAAGTGGGAATAATAGCTTCTATCAGCAATATACTTGCAGAATTCAATGTCAACATACTGGATATTTCTCAGACAATCATGCAGGAAGTTTTTACTATGATAATGATGACTGACATTTCTCAAATGAATACAAGCTTTTCCATACTGTCCGATAAGCTTGAAAACAAGGGAAAAGAGCTTGATTTATCAGTTAAGATCCAGCACGTGGATATTTTCAACTCCATGCATAGAATATAGCTATCGGAATTCCCTGAAGCAGGTAAGTATTTAAAAAGGCGATACCCTCAAGTATCGCCTTTTATATTGTTTATCTTTCATTAATCGGAATATATGTCTTACCTCTTACAACACTCTTGTAAGCCGGTCTTATGATTCTCTGTACCCCTATTAGCTCCTCTATTCTATGAGCACACCAGCCTACAATTCTTGATACAGCAAAAATCGGTGTAAACAATTCCGGCGGTATATTCATCATACTGTAAACAAAACCGGAGTAAAAATCGACATTTGCAGCTATATCCTTACCGGAACCCTTAACCTCCATAAAAATCTTTGGAGCCAATCTCTCGATTGTTGTGTAAAGATTAAATTCATCTATTTTTCCTGTTTCCTTAGCCAAACCCTCAGCCTTTTCTTTTAGAAGAATGGATCTTGGATCCGAAAGCGTATATACCGCATGGCCTACACCATAGATAAGTCCTGATTTGTCATACGCTTCTTTTCTCAATATTTTCGCGAGATACTCAGCTACTTCTTCTTCATCTGCCCAGTTGGATATATTTGCTTTTATATCCTCCATCATACTCATTACTTTATTATTTGCTCCACCATGTTTGGGACCTTTTAGAGAACCGACAGCAGCCGCTATAGCCGAATAAGTATCAGTACCTGAAGACGATACTACCCTCGTTGCAAACGCAGAGTTGTTGCCCCCACCATGTTCTGCGTGAAGAACAAGCGCAAGATCAAGAAGTTCTGCTTCTTCACTTGTATACTTATTATCAGGTCTGATAAGATACAATATATTTTCTGCTATGCTTAATTCAGCCTGAGGCATATGTATAAAAAGACTTTTGCCTCCATAATAATGTGACTTTGCCTGATATGCATAAGCTACCATTGTAGGGAAACGTGCAATCAATTCAAGACTTTGCCTCAACATATTGCTTAAGCTTGTATCATCCGGATTTGGATCATAAGAATAACATGCAAGAACACTTCTTGCCAGCTTATTCATAATGTCCATACTAGGCGCCTTTAATATCATGTCTTCAGTAAAATTGTCCGGAAGTGTACGGTACTGTCCGATAAGTTCATTGAATTGGTCAAGTCTGGCTTTGTCAGGAAGCTCCCCAAACAAAAGGAGATAGCATACTTCCTCAAATCCAAACCTTTTCTCACTCTGAAATCCTTCTACTATATCCCTTACGTCTATACCTCTGTAGCTTAGGCGGCCTTCATCAGGTTTTCTTTCACCTTCGTCTATGACATAGCCATGCACCTCTCCTATACCGGTGAGTCCTACCAATACTCCTGTGCCGTCACTATTTCTCAAACCTCTTTTTACATTATATTTAGTATAAAAGTCAGGATCGATTTTACAGTTGTTCTCAACTAAATATGATAATTCATTTATTATTTTCGTCATTTTATCCATAGTCATTGCAAGCTCCTCTCAATCCCATAAATATTGTTTATTTTATCACAAACACAACAAAGCTGCAAGGATGAAAAGCAACTATGTCAAAAATCGAATAAATATGACATTTGCTATTTTTTATGCTCCTATTTTGCAAGCTTCTCAAGACGTTGCATGTATAATTATACTTTCTTGTGAATAATTAATTACATCTTCCTTCATATCCGCATCTGGAATTTCTTTTATGCATTAATTCAGATAAGCAAACTAAACAGCATTACCAACCTGTAATTCAGCCGTTCAAATAACAGTCCACACATAAAACATCACCTTCCGGCTCATCCTTATATGCTTTTTTCAATTCCTTACCGCATTTTGCGCACTTGACAATCGCAAACACATCCTCGCCGTCATCAAAAAGATAATTCCCGCATGTTTCCTCACAACCTTCACCCATACACTCTTCACACTTTTCAGAAGGATAACCGTGAATACACTCATACCTTTCCTCACCGCTCTCCTCAGTTATTATACTTTTTAGATTTTTACAGCTGTTGCACACGCATTCTTTCATTCCTGCTTTCTCCTTTAAAAAAACAATAGAGGTAGTATAACTACCTCTATAATTCTAATATATACTATTATTCCTGTCTATCAGAATACTATTATCTTACTTCCTAAAAAGTATATTTATTTTATTGCTTTACCGGAGCAGTACTTCTCTTGAATATCAAATACCCTATCCACCCAAATATCAGTGCCGTTAGAAGCGCGTGATAATTCATGTATCCGTATGAGGCAAGCAATCCCTGAAAAACGTTTATTACCTGAATTATCCCATATGTAAAAAAACCTATATACAGCATTTTCTGATTAAAACCTGCATATGTCAATAATAACCCAAGTAGAAAGATATAGTACGCTATTGAATAAAGAAGACTTCCGACACTGATAAATTCGTTTAGGATCATTACACCCAATCCACCAATCAGAAGAATGATATCAAGTGGAAGCAGAATCTTAAAAAAAGAATGATTGCTAAAAAATGTTTTAAGCTCATTGCTGATATTCTTAAAAGCTCCCATATACGCACTCCTTTCATATAAGTCAACGATTTATGCCGCACCGGCACAAAGAGTTGAATTTTTAAATCACAAATACGATCAGTAATATAAATATGGCTTTGAATATCATAGTAGAACTAATAAGTTAACCTGCCCAGCCGGTTTGATGAAATTCAAAAGGCAGATATGAGCAATTCACGCTCACATCTGCCTTTTGCCGTATAATTATCAAAACTCTGTTATTGTCAGAAATCCGCAGACTTCGTAGTCCTTGGAAAGGGAATGACATCTCTTATGTTTGTCATGCCTGTCATATACATTATGGCTCTTTCAAATCCGAGTCCAAACCCGGCATGTTTGGTTCCGCCATACTTCCTCAGTTCAAGATACCACCAGTAATCTTCCTTGCAGAGGCCAAGCTCATCCAGTCTTCTCTCCAAAAATTCAAGCCTTTCTTCCCTCTGACTACCGCCAATTATCTCTCCTACACCAGGTACCAGCAAGTCCATTGCTGCCACGGTTTTGTTATCATCGTTAAGTCTCATGTAAAAAGCCTTAATTTCTTTCGGATAGTCGGTTACAAAGACCGGCTTTTTGTACACTTGCTCAGTAAGATATCTTTCATGTTCTGTCTGCAGATCACTTCCCCATTCCACAGGGTATTCAAACTTATCCTTGTTTTTCTTCAATATTTCTATAGCCTCAGTATAAGTTACATGTCCGAAATCAGAATTTACTATATTATTCAATCTATCCAAGAGAGTGTTGTCAACAAAATTATTGAAAAACTCCATTTCTTCGGGAGCATTTTCCATAACATAATTAATAATAAACTTGAGCATATCCTCAGCAAGTTTCATATCATCCTTCAGATCAGCAAAGGCTATTTCAGGCTCTATCATCCAGAATTCAGCGGCATGCCTTGCAGTATTTGAGTTTTCAGCTCTGAAAGTAGGGCCGAAAGTATATATGTTTCTGAACGCCATGCAGTATGCCTCACCGGCAAGCTGTCCACTGACCGTCAAATTTGTTGCCTTTCCGAAAAAATCTTTTGAAAAATCGATATCACCCTGTTGGCTTTTAGGAATATTATCAAGATCAAAGGTGGTAACCCTGAACATTTCTCCTGCGCCCTCGCAATCACTCCCAGTTATTATCGGAGTGTGAACATTTACAAAACCTCTTTCCTGAAAAAACTTATGAATGGCGTATGCAGCCAGCGACCTGATTCTGAATACCGCTGAAAACGCGTTCGTTCTAGGCCTTAAGTGTGCAATTGTTCTCAGAAACTCGAAGGAATGTCTTTTTTTCTGCAACGGGTATTCGGGTGGGCATTGCCCTTCAACTATTATTTTGTCGGCCTTTATCTCAAAAGGCTGTTTTGCATTTGGTGTTTCTACTAGTTCGCCTTCTACTATAATAGATGCACCGACTCCAAGTTTGGATATCTCTTTGAAGTTGGATATCCTGGCCTCTTCAAACACCACCTGTATGCTCTTAAAGAAGGAACCGTCATTTATCTCTATAAATCCGAATGTTTTGGAATCCCTTACAGTCCTCACCCATCCGGAAATCCTAACAGTCTGATTAACTGATTCTTTTATTTCTCTGTATAATTGCTTTATCGTCTTATTCAGCATATTGGGTTATTCCTCCCTACAAAACCAGAATTATATATATGTTTTCCCTTATAGCAATTTTATATTTGCTTTTTCACATTCTTCAATCATTTCACCAGGCCATACAGAGGCTTGTACTTCCCCTATATGAGCTTTTCCAAGGAAAAACATGCATATTCTGGATTGACCTATCCCGCCGCCGGCAGTATAAGGGAGTTTTCCTTCAAGTAAATCTCTATGGAATTTATAATGCATACGGTCCACACAACCTGCAAGCTTTAATTGAACCGCAAGTGATGCTTCATCTACTCTTATTCCCATTGATGATACTTCAAAAGCCCTATTTAGAACCGGATACCAGAATACTATATCACCGTTAAGAGACCAGTCATCATAGTCGGGAGCTCTTCCATCATGCTTTATGCCTGATTTCAAAGTCCCACCTATCTGCATTATAAACACAGCTTTTTTCTCTTTTGAAATCATATCTTCTCTTTGTTTCGGGGTAAGATGGGGGTACATATCTTCCAGTTCCTGCGTAGTGATAAACGTTATGTTATCCGGAAGATATCTGTCTAACGAAGGGTATAAATCGCATATGTAGTCTTCTGTCCTTTTAAACACCCTAAATATGCTTTCTACTATCTCTTTCAGTTTTTCTACCGTACGGTTTTCTCTTGAGATTATAAGCTCCCAATCCCACTGGTCTACATATACAGAATGCAGATTATCCAGGTCCTCGTCTCTGCGGATAGCATTCATATCTGTATATAATCCTTCATCCATGCTGAAGCCATAGGATTTCAAGGCCATACGTTTCCACTTCGCCAGTGAGTGTACTATTTCAACAGTAGCACCTCCTATGCCTTTGACATCAAACGCAACAGGTCTTTCTACTCCATTGAGATTATCATTCATACCGGTTTCCGCACGCAGATATAACGGTGCTGAGACTCTTGCAAGGTTTAGTTGTTTTGCTAATTCATTTTCAAAGAAATCCTTTAATACTTTAATAGCTCTTTCGGTTTCTCTGACGGATAAGGCAGGTTGGTAATTGTCAGGAATTATAAGGTTATCGCTTCTTCGCTCCATACTATTTTTGTCCCCTTTGTCAAAAATATTTTCAAGAGAAATTATATCACTTGAATACGTAAAAATCCAATTATATAATTCTCAATTTTTATATATATATCAAATGGTTTCCACATTTTGATATATTTCTTCCAATGATATCAATATAGTATATGTAAAAGGATGCCTTAATAATCTTAAGGCATCCTTTTCATCCACCTGCTTTCCAATATGTTTATTGCTTTTTGTATCTGCTCTTCAGTCGGGCTTTCTATTCCTTCAAGAGGATATTTTTCCCCCAACTTCTCCCACTTGAAGGCTCCCATATTATGATAAGGAAGAACTTCAATTTTTTCTATATTGTCCAGTTCCCCAATAAACTCAGCTGCAGCTTTTAAATCACTTTCATCATCCGTATATCCGGGCACCAGTACATACCGTATCCAAACAGGAATTCCCTTTTCACTGAGGTAGCGGGCAAACTTCCTGATCTTTTGGTTACTCACGCCTGTCAGATTAATATGCTTTTCATCTATCGCATGCTTCAAATCCAGCAGCACCAAGTCGGTAAGCCCAAGCAGACGGGTTACCTTTTCCGTATCAATAAAACCTGAAGTGTCTAAAGCAGTATGTATTCCCATCTCCTTGCACTTTTCAAAAAGCTCTGTTACGAATTCAGCCTGAAGTGTAGGTTCTCCCCCGGAAACAGTTATTCCACCGCGTGAAAACTTCATATAGCTGCTGTATTTCTTAAGTTCCTTGATAATATCATCAGTGGTATACCGGCTGCCTCCTGACGCGTCCCAGGTATCTCTGTTATGACAGTAAGCGCATCTCAGCGGGCATCCCTGCATAAATACAACAAACCTGATGCCAGGCCCGTCTACTGTACCAAAGGTCTCAAATGAATGTATGTTTCCGGTAATCATATAAGCTGCCCCCATTCATTACACGATTTCTATATATGTTCATGCAAAGTTCTGTGTATCACATCAAGCTGCTGTTCTCTCGTCAGTTTGATAAAGTTAACGGCATATCCAGAAACTCTGATGGTCAGTTGAGGATACTTCTCGGGATGCTCCATAGCATCAAGCAGGGTCTCCTTCTCAAAAACATTTATATTTATGTGATGCCCTCCCTGTTTGAAATATCCGTCAAGCAGCGCAGCAAGATTATTTATTCTAGCTTCTTCATTTCTACCCAGAGCCTTCGGTATTACAGAAAAGGTATATGATATTCCATCCTGTGCATACTCATAAGGCAGCTTGGCTATGCTGCTCAGGACTGCCAGCGCACCTTTGATATCCCTTCCGTGCATCGGATTTGCACCAGGAGCCAGAGGCTCTCCTGTCTTTCTTCCATCAGGGGTATTCCCTGTCTTTTCCCCATATACAACATTTGATGTAATGGTAAGGATTGAAAGCGTAGGCATCGAATTCCTGTATGTCCTCTGCTTTCTGAGTTTATCCATAAACATTTTCACCAGCCAGGTCGCAATAGAGTCAACACGGTCATCATTGTTCCCATATTTAGGATAATCTCCTTCCACATCAAAGTCAACAACTATACCTTTTTCATCCCTTACAGCTTTTACGCGTGCATACTTTATGGCACTCAGTGAATCAGCTACTACAGACAATCCTGCTATTCCGCAAGCCATGGTTCTGAAAACCTCCCTGTCATGCAGTGCCATTTGCAACCGCTCGTACGCGTATTTATCATGCATGGAGTGGATAATATTAAGGGTATTCATATAGAGTCTCGCCACCCAATCCAGAACCATATTGAAACGCTCTACCACGTCATCATATTCCAGATACTCCGTATCTACTGCAGAAAATTTAGGGGCTACCTGGCTGCCGCTCATCTCATCCCTTCCACCATTGATTGCGTACAGAAGTGCTTTGGCGAGATTGCACCTTGCACCGAAAAACTGCATTTGCTTGCCAAGTCTCATAGCCGATACGCAACAAGCAATACCATAATCATCTCCCCAGTAATGCCTCATGATATCATCACTTTCATACTGAATAGAGCTGGTATGGATAGAAAGCTTCGCACAAAATTTTTTAAAGCCTTCAGGAAGATGTACCGACCACAAAACTGTCAGGTTGGGTTCTGGTGCCGGCCCCAGGTTATTCAATGTATTCAGAATCCTGAAGGAATTTTTTGTCACAAGAGTCCTTCCATCCAGACTCATCCCTCCTATGCTCTCAGTCACCCATGTAGGGTCTCCGCTAAAGAGTTTTTCATAATCAGGAGTTCTAAGGAATCTTACAATCCTCAGTTTGATGACAAGCTGGTCTATAAGCTCCTGCGCCTCATCTTCAGTCAGCTTTCCCTCCCTCATATCTTTTTCGATATATACGTCCAAAAACGTAGAAATTCTACCTATGCTCATGGCTGCGCCGTTTTGTTCCTTCACTGCCGCAAGGTACGCAAAATACAGCCATTGCACAGCTTCACGTGCGTTTCTGGCAGGACCCGAAATATCAAAACCATAGCTGAACGCCATTTCTTTTAGAAGCTTCAGGGCTTTTATCTGCTCGCTTATTTCTTCCCTGTTTCTAATAGTCTCCGCGTCTATGTAATCAAATTCCAGATTGACCATCTCATACTTTTTTTCATCGATAAGCCGATCAACACCGTATAAAGCAACACGCCTGTAATCACCTATTATTCTTCCTCTGCCATAAGCATCAGGTAGCCCTGTTATTATACCTGCTTTTTTTGCTCTCATCATCTCGGGAGTATATACATCATACACACCGTCATTGTGGGTTTTCCTATATTCAGTGAATATCTTAAGTACATCCGGATCTACTTTTTTGCCATAGGATTCGCATCCCTTTGTTACCATACGCATTCCGCCAAAAGGCATTATAGCCCTTTTCAAAGGCTCATCTGTCTGAAGTCCTACAACTTTCTCAGAAACTTTATTGATGTAGCCCGGCTTATGGGCGGTTATGGTTGAAACAGTACGGGTATCTATATCAAGCACTCCACCGTTTTCCCTTTCCTTTGCCAAAAGCCCTTTTACCTGTTCCCATTGCTGCTTAGTAGAGTCCGATGATCCTTTAAGAAAACTGTCATCACCCTCATATGGAGTATAATTTAGCTGAATAAAGTTACGCACATCTATTTCCTCACACCAGTTTCCTTCGATAAAATCTTTCAATGCATCCATTCGTAATCACCTCAGGATATATTTACCCTTATTTTGTGCATTGTATCCAAAATAAATTAACCTGTACTATCTAAGTTCAATATGACAGTACATGTCAAGAACAAAATCGGACTATTTATCTTTACCGGTCATTACCCCCATGTTATTCAAAAACCCATTCCAACCTTGCAGTGAATGCCTTTTTTTGAGTTGTATGATTCATCCCCTGAAAAAAGTATACTCCATGGTTTTCCGGATAAATCCCTTTACCGATGGTTATTTTATCCCCCAATTTGGTTTCAGACAGCAGGTCTATCCTGAGTGAATCCAGCTGTCCCTGCATTGATAAATCCCCGAAAAAGCTGTCCATTATCCAATCGATGTATTTTGCATTATTAACATGCCTATTTACATCTATATCGCTATAAGCTGCAGTAATATGACTTTGTTCCGGCAAGTCACATTCTATCTTCAATTTATCAAGCTTTTCATCAATCCCATGTTCTTGCTGATTTATTGGTATACCCTCAGGTATAACATCTGACATTTTTTTGGGTCTCATTGTATCCTTGTCAAGTACCAGCCATGATGTGGTAGCTGAACACACAAGCTCACCGTTTCCCTTGAATATTAAAAAATCTCTCACGGCAAATAAGCCATCAGTTCCTTTCGGCCAGGTTTTTACCCTTAACTCGTCTTTCCAGCCTGCAATACCGTACACTTTAACTTTAGCTCTGGACAAAACCCATATAAGTTCAGAATTATTAAAACTCTGTATATATCCAAGTTCCAGATTGTTTGCATGATTTGCAGCTGCCTCCTGCATGTAGCTAAACAATGAACCGGTTTTTATTCTGTTTTTGAAATCAACCTCACTAATTTTTACACTAAAGCTTTCTTCCCAAACTTTTCTCATAGTTCAACCTCACTTAGTTAATAAGTATTGAATATCCAGCAAACTCAGCTAAACACCAATATATTCCAGTCACTCATTCAAGGCTTTACAGGCACATTTGGCTGCCTCCTCCACGGTAGTGCTTCTTATTATATCCTTTATTACAGGTATTGCTGACGGGTTCATGCTGAACACATCAAGCCCCAACCCCAGTAAAATTTTTACCGTTTCAGGGTCTGATGCCATCTCTCCGCACATCGCCGCATATATTCCATGTTTGTGTGCCTGGCAGATGCAATCCCTGATAAGTCTTAAAACATCCGCATTCAGGTAATCATTGCATGCTTCGGTTCTACTGCTTCGTTCCGTTGCAAGT
The DNA here is from genome assembly GCA_026414765.1 of Clostridia bacterium. Classification (NCBI taxonomy): domain Bacteria; kingdom Bacillati; phylum Bacillota; class Clostridia; species Clostridia bacterium. The sequence goes on from JAOAIJ010000047.1 coordinate 51,148, forward strand.
GTATACTGGATCAGATCGTTTGTGCCGATACTGAAAAAATCAACCTCCCGAGCAAGTATATGAGCCGACATCGCAGCTGCAGGTGTCTCTATCATAATGCCTACTTTTATGTCATCACAAAAAGGAACCATATCCAGTTTCAGCTCGGTTTTAGCTTCCTCCAAAACCCGGTTTGCTCTTATTACTTCCGATACATCTGTTATCATTGGGTACATGATACTGACATTCCCATATACTCCTGCTCTCAATATAGCTTTCAGCTGAGTCTTAAAAATATCCTTTCTTTCAAGGCAAAACCGTATACCTCCGTTACATATAGAAGGTTTTGCTTCCTTATCAAGCCTGAAATAAGGAAGTTCTTTATCACCGCCAATATCAAGAGTTCTTATCGTAACCCTCTTCTGCCCCATTTTAGAGACTACTTTTTTATACTCGTAAAACTGGTCATCCTCTGAGGGAAAATCACTGCTGTTCATATATACAAATTCCGTTCTGAAAAGTCCTATTCCCTGGGCCCCACTATTTAGAACCTCCCCGACATCTGTTCCGCTCCCAATATTCGCCTCAATAATAAATTCCCTACCATCAAGTGTGACAGCCGGTAAGTTCTTAAGTTTTTTCAGTTTATCCCGGTATTCCTTATGTTCCAGCTTCTTCGCTTTATATAGATTTATGGTATCCTCACCGGGATTCAAAATAACCTCGCCTTTAAAGCCATCAACTATAATAATGTCACCATTCCTGACTGCTCCTACAATGCCGTCTATACCTGTGACAGCAGGGATACCTGCTGTTCTGGCAATGATAGCAGTATGTGATGTACTACTTCCCTCTTCCGTTACAAATCCCTTCAGTCTGCACTTATCTATGGCAGCTGCATCCGAAGGAGAAAGATATTTTGTGACTATCACTGATTCTTCAGGTATGCTGGAAAAATCCGGGAATCCCCCGGAAAGATTGCATATTATTCTGTTTCCTACATCTTCTATATCAAATGCCCTCTCTTTCAGATAGGCATCATCCGTTGTCCTGAGTGAATCAGATATCCTTTTAGCTGCCATTTGTACCGCAAACTCAGAATTAACGCTCTCATCAATAATAAATGACTTAATTGATGATATAAATTCCATATCGTTCAACATAGCTTTATGTACTCTAAGTATCTCAATAGAATCTGCATTTCCTTCATCCCTTAGTTTTAAAAGAAACGCATCCAATTGCCGCTCAGATTCATTAACTGCTTTGATCAACCTGGCAATTTCCGATTCACTATCAGAAATTATAGCTTTTTCTATACTTATATCTTTATTGACTATAAAGGCTTTACCGACTGCTATACCGGCTGAAGTTCCGATCCCCTTCATACTTATTACTCCATTTTTATATCCGAATACTAATAATAATTATATCAGAATAAAGTAATTATTTTACCTCTTATGCTGGTTGACTTAAGAAAAAAAGGCAGCAATCAAATAAATTTTGACTCCTGCCTTATGTTCCCTAACCATATCTACAGCTTAACCTCAAGTCTCACAAGTCTTGCCAGTATTTTCATACTCCTAAGCTGCACTGTTTCCGTCATCATTTTTCCGTTATTACTTAATAGCATAATTTTATCACTGTCAAGTTTCTTAAGCTGCCTTACAACTCTGTTTCCATTAATCTCTACAAGGCAAACAGCGTTATTTTCCACTTCCCCTGTCAGATAGGCAAATGCCAGATCGCCTTTGACAATCCTGAAACCGATCATATCATTATCCTGGATTTCCAAATAAAGGACCTTGTCTTTTGCATATCCATCAATTTTATTTGAAACTACAGGCAACTGCTTTGTATGTAACACCTTATCAATGCTATAGTCGTAAACAGGAACAGCCTTCAGTACAGATTCAAACGCATCATTCCATACTTTTTGGACTTCGGGCTGTGGTAACTTAGCCGGAGTTTTGCTACTCTTTTCCTGTTTTTCAGGCACCACATCGGATATAGGAAGCATCATTTCACTGATTTCTTCTCCCAGGGCCTTTGAAACTCTTTTAATCAGGTCATCACTCAATACTTTTTTTCCTGATTCCACTTCTATTATGAATTTTTCAGCGACACCTACCATTTTTGCAAGCTGCTTCTGAGTTATACCCTTCGCTGTTCTTACACTATTTATCCTGGAACCGATTCTACTCATATTTCACCTTTAATCAACCGCAGCACTTTTTATATTTCTTCCCACTTCCGCAGGGGCATGGATCATTTCTTCCTACTTTATTACTGACAGCTATTTTTGATCTTCTATATTCTGAAGTTATTTCCTTCCTCTTTTCTTCAGCTAAAACATTTTCCCATTGAGGTAAGCTATAAAGCCAGTCTGCCTTAGCTTCAAGCATGTTGAAATACAGTTTCTCAAAATCTATATTCAGTTTGATATCCGAGTCTTCCTGCAGACTCTCTAAATCTATTGACTCAACAAGGCTGGTGTTTATACCGTCTAAAAAACCTGTAAAGGTAACTGCATCCATATTAAAGGTCTGTACTAGTTCGTTCAACTTTCCGATATAGACCTTATCATGGTTTTCAAGAATTATTTCATAGTTATCTTTTTCTTTCTCAAAATAATTCTTCCAGAAATTATCATATTCCTTTGGCGCTCTCTCTTCCTCAGCAAGTGCTTTCCAATCATCATACAAGCTCATAGAAAAATTCTCTCCTTTGATCAAAAAAGTATTATGCGGGTAAAACCCGTTGAACTGGATATATTCCTTATTGGGAAAATATCCCCTTATTCACAACAATTATGTGTATATGCATGGCATTGCTTATTATATCATATTTTTTATGTTTGGCTATAGTTATTAATTAACCTATTTTATGGTAACTTCATATATTGAAGTATACAAAATTTCTAGGTGGTGAAAAATGTGTTTGAACGCTATTGCTACTTTCCGTATGATCCATATAACAGGGCTCCATCAGATATCTCCTATATCAGAATCCTTCATGCATCTCCGGGTGCACCTACTGTGGATATATATGCAAATGAGAATATTATAGCACGCGGCCTGGTATATAAAGGCTTTACACCATATATCAGGGTTAATACCGGTGTTTATAATATAAATGTTTTCCCATCCGGACAAACTTCAAACCCTGTTTTGAGTACCAGTATAAATATTCCTCCTCAATCAGTGATGACAGTTGCAGCAGCAGGCAGACCAGCTGAGCTGAGTCTTTTCCCGATTAATGAGCCTTTTGTTCCAACAACACAGGGGAAAGCTTATGTAAGATTTGTACACCTGTCACCGGATACACCAAGCGTTGATATTACACTACCCAATGGAACCATACTTTTCAGTAATGTTGCTTACAAGGGTATTACAGAATATATACCTGTCGATCCGGGAACATATATCCTGGAAGCACGTCCTACAAGTACTGAAGTTATAGCTCTATACGTACCCAATATAACTCTTCGTGCTGACAGATTCTATACAGTATACGCAGTTGGTTTGTCCGGAGGTACTCCATCACTGCAGGCACTCATACCCTTAGATGGAAATTCGTATATAAAGTTTTAACAATATACCGGCTCAATATCATAAAGGGCATCCATAATGCCCTTTATATTATTCATTACAGAAGAACTCATACTCCCTTGACCACTCGCAAACCTCTCCAGGTGCTATATTTATATCTATGAACACTTCAGGGCTTATTACATGTGTAGTCCCCCATAATGCAATAAGTGAAGCAGGCAGGCAGCTATACTCCTTCACACCTACTCCGCTTGGCATATGTATAAGTTCCCAAATGTGCGGATTTCCTTTTTGATAACCTGCCGGGCGGTTGTAAAAATCGGACTCAGGCTGCTCCTTCCATGTAATAGTATTTCCGTCAGCTTTCAAAATCCTGCCTTCAGGAATATCATCCAGTTCTACATCAAAGGACATTTTCAAGGAGTAATCAGGACCTACAAGCTGTCCGTTTATACCAATAAAATTATGATAGTATTCATGGGTAATAATCTGTTTTGTTCCTGTGTTTTTCAGCCGGTATTCGATCTTAAGCTTGTTGTCGCATACCCTGAGCAGCTTTCTAAGTTCTGCAGAATAGCCATTTGCTTCCAACGGCCCGGAAACAAACTCAATATAGTCTTTGCCTGTATTGACTTTTATAGGAAAAGGTTCAATTTCATAATTTTCTGCAAAGGAATAAGGTGAATCATCCTTCCTTGTAAGCAGTCCAACCCCAAGCTTAGGAAATTTTCCACCGGGTTTGGTTTCATCATAACCAATAGCGCTGCTTATACCAAATTCGTTACACAGGCCTGCACCACCGGTTCCTATACCAGGCTTCAGACTTTCTGGCACACAAAACTTATATTTCTTATCCAATTCCACCTGCGTTATAAATCCTGTCCAGTCAAAACGTGAGCCTTTGTAAAAAGTGCCAGGTTTGGAAACAGTCACTTCCAGCCTTGTTGTGGCGATAACAGTTGAATCTTCCAGAGTATCCAAATCATATATCATTTTATATACCCCCTAACCTATTGGTTACACATGTATTATATTTCATTTAGAAAAACTAAAAAACAAAAATGTAATAAATTTATTTCTTTGTACGAAAATGCATAGTTTCTGCCTTTTTTTATAAAAAATAATGTAGAAAAACACTTTTATATACCCAGGGGGAAGTAAGATGGAAGAGCCAATTGTACTAAAACGTGTATTTTCCGAATTTAAAAACCTGAAACACAAAATTGATATCAATGCCGCAGCAGTATTCCTGTTGTTTTTTATTTTCAACACTCTGAAAGTCTCTGTTTTCAATTTATTTATCACCAGCTCAACACTAAATACCGGAAGTATACTTTATAAGCTTTTATTGTCTTTCTCTATTACTTTTTTATTGTATGAATTACTCTTACTTTTTTCAAGCAGAGTACTTATCTCTGTTTTTTTCGTACTTCAGACAGTCTACATATTTGCCAACCTCTCATATTACCTGTATTTTCATTATTACTTGCACCTTTCACAGTCGTCTGCTCTGTTTTCGGAGGGTCTTGGTGCAGCAGGCCATTTCGCTATACCTAAAAATCTGAAATTGTTGATACTGCTAGTTGATCTACCCTTTTTCATATTCTTTCTGCTTCTATATAAAAGAATTCTCGAATTAAAGAGAAAGCTTCATATTATAAGAAAGTTTATAGCCCTAATATGCCTCTCAGCCATACTGATCACTGAAAGCTGGAATTATGTCCACAACTACTCGCTGGCGCATTTCATTAAGGACTACTCCTCTTACGAAACACTTATAGTAGAAAGATACGGCACAGTTGTAAATAATGCTGTAGACAGCTGGGTTAACAGAAACGACCAAAAGCTGATTAATTCTTTAGCATACGGTAAAACAATTTCCGCAAAACCTTCGGCTGCTCAAAAACCTAATTTTGTCATAATACAGGTAGAATCAATGGACTCAAATATAATCCGCAAGCAGTATAATGGTAAATACATAATGCCGTTTTTGAATTCAATATCTGAGGAATGCATTTACTATCCATATACATTAAGCTATCACAAGGCAGGGGGAACCTCAGACTGTGAATTTTCTACCATGAATAGTATTGAGCCTTTGGATAACTTCCCGTCCATGAAGATAAGCAGCTATACATATCCAAACTCATTTATAAAAATCCTGTCTGCAAACTCATACCATACAGCAGTATTTCACGGTAATACGGCATCCTACTTTTCGCGTGATAAGGCATATGTCAAAATGGGATTTAAAGAATTCCACGACATGCAGAAAATGGGATTGGGCAATGTAGGCTGGGGCGCACCGGACAAGGATGTGTTCGCTTACACCTTAGGCCAAATGAAAAAACAAATATCCCCATTTCTCTATTATGTAATTACCATGACAAGTCATGGTCCTTATACCAACGCAAATTATTACTATGATAATAATAACTACGACGGTATTAATAATGTTGTCGTCCGGGACTATTTCAACTCCATGTCTTATGTAGACCAAACTCTAAACTTTTTTGTTGATTTTATAAGGGAAAATCTCAAAAACACCTATATAGTAATTCTGGGTGACCACACTCCCGGTATATATAATGATATTTTCAGACAAGCATCTTTTTATCTTGACGGGAAGTATTTCGAACTGGTTCCTGTCATGATAATTACTCCTGAAGGGGAAATACGTAAGGAAGAAAGCATTTCAGCTTCATTTCTTGATATTGCACCTACAATACTCAGTAAATCAGGTGTTTCATTCCAATACAAAACCAATGGAATTAACCTTTTTAGCTATAAAAGTGCAGGAAGCATCCCATACAAAGGATCAGATTATGACCGGAAATTAATATATGAAAAAGTCAGTCCTGTAAATTAATCATCCTGCCTGAACTATCCCCACAAGCCCCAAGTTTATAAACTTAAGGCTTTATGGGGATAGAAATGCACTCCCCGCTCATTACAGAAAACTATACTTTTTCTTTAATATACGAAACCAAATCCCCTACAACCTTAAATCTGTTAAAATCCAGATCCTCGTCTTCAAGGTCAAGATCAAATTCCTTCTCCAATGCAATAATAGCTTTTATGAACTCAACAGAATTTATGCCCAGGTTAATCAGTTCATCTTCTATTTCGATTTCTTTGCCTGCCAGTTCACTCAACTGTTTATTCAATATTGCAATTATCCTGCTTTCTACTTCGTTAGACATAAATTGCTTCCTCCTAATATTTAACTTTTCATATACCCATCATAGCACATAATTTGTTATAGTACTCGTATTCAAGCTTAATTGCACGATCCAGCTTTTCAGTACATGTTAAGAATGTTTCCCTCTTATAACGCGATGTATATAAAAGTCTTGCGATCCTTGCCCTTATGAAACTCAGAAGATCTATGCACTCCAGAATAATTCCCTCGATTTCGGAGTAGTTTGTAACCAGTCTGGAATTTCTGTAGTTCATTGCCTGTTTTGCATTTATCAAGTTGTTAAGCAGTTCCAGCACCAGTGCAGCACTTTCTTTGATTGCTCCTTCATCCGCTGCAGCTGCTTCAAACTGCTTATAAAACTCTTCATAATACTTGAAACTGTTGAATACTTCATTTTTCACTTCAATAAAGTTGGCTTTGAAGCTGTGCAAATCATCCTCGTCTTCAATATCAGCCAAACCTTCAATTGAGCTGAATTCATAATAACTTGGGAACTCAGTTTTGTCATGAACCTTCATGGATGCAAACTCGATTTCAGAAATATCGATGTTTCTGAAATTCTCCAGGAAGCCATTATATGCATTAACCAAATCCGAATAGCCTATAGTACGTTTTTCATAAACAAGGCTTCCTGAATGGCGATGCTCCAGTATATCAAAGGTTTTTTCCCTCTCATTAAACCCATAAATCAAAAGGCAATGAGGCCAGTGTGTTTTTTGGTATGTGTCCTTCCTTATGGATTCATAAAAACAGTCTACACAAACGATAACAAGCTTGTCTGCAGAAATCGCCCTGACTATATCCTGGGTCAGAGTGCTGGTGTACGGCTTTGATTCTACATGTATCCCAAGCCTTTCCGATACTTCAAAAATTGGGGTTTTCATTAAGTACCCTACATTTACTCCTTCTACCCCCATATATTCCCTGTTTCCGTATATACCGATTTCATTTGCCATGTAGGAAAGCACAGATTTGTTAAAATGCCTCACTACCGGAAAAAGTGCACTATAAAAGCATCCCCTATAAATTATTTCATTAAATGGCTCGACACTATCCAATACCTTCAATTCATCTGAAGAACCGGTTTGTTTGACACTGCTTGCAGTCACCTTATCTTCTGACGCCTTCTCTTCAAAGGCTTTAATGTTGTCATCATCACTGCTTTCTGTTTTCTGTACAATATCACTTGCATTTTCCCCTTTATCCAGGTATTCAGCCAATTCATATATTGTAGGATGGCTGTTAATATCCGAATATTCTATTATCAGGTTGCTTTTCTCCATTTCAGTTTCCATTCGTACTGCAAGTAATGAATTTCCTCCCATAGCAAAGAAATCATCATTAATGTCTATTTCCTCCATCCCAAGGAGAGTACCCCAAATCTGCCCTATTATCCTTTCTGTACCGGTATAGTTGCCGTCTCCTCTTCCTTTAAGCTTTACGTCAGCAAGCTGTGTATTGGATTTTGCTATATTGTTATTCCCTGCTCTGTCTTTTAGTCTTTTTACCGCAGCTGATATTTCCGTTGAGATTTTAAAAGGCAGCTCGGTTTCATTTTGGAAAACTTCATGCCCATAATCCGGTTCAGCTATAACTATTCTTCCTACATTCCTGCCAAGTACTTCTTCAAAAGCACTTAATGCGTCAGCAGTTGAAATCGTCTTGAATATGTCATCCTTATCAGCCCCAAATTCAACAGCCATTCCGGTTTCCTTCCATGCAGGCCAATTGATTGTTATTGTCCTTTTTCCTTGCTTGTTCCTGTAGAAACTGAATGAATCCAGGTATGAATTTGCAGCTGTATAGTCCCCCTGCCCGGCCCCGCCCAATATGGATGCAATGGATGAGAATGATATAAAGAAATCCATCTCTTCACTCCGGGTCAGGTTGTCCAATATCCATGCTCCGTCCATCTTAGGATTAATAACGCTTTTGAACGTATCTTCACTCCTATTTATAATAAAACCATTACCTGCTACTCCGGCAGCGTGTATGATGCCGCTTACCCTGCCATATTTCCCTCTCAGCTCATCTATCAGGACTTTCATAGCATCAAAGTTTGTTACATCAGCACTGCAGCATACAATACTTGCTCCGGAAGCCTCCATCGCCTTTATAGCTTCAATCTGCTTACAAACCTTCCTGTTTTCATTCTTTGAAAGTATACCGTCCCAGTCCTCCCTCTCCGGGAATTGTGAACGGCTAACAAGGCATAAGTTAACTTTTCCTTTCGACGATAGATATTTACCGATTTCCAGACCTAATCCGCCCATACCTCCCGTTATCAGATAGATACCTTCAGCTTTTATTTCGCAGCTGACCGCTGCTTTCTCTTCAATATCCATCCTCCGGAACATTTCTATATATCTCTTTCCATTCCTATAGGCAGCCATATACTTTTTACTATCAGATTTAATTTCATTAAGAAGATCATCCGCACAAGTATTTTTATCTATGTCCAGACACCTTAAGCTCAATTTGTCATTTTCAGCACCGACAACCTTCCCAATGCCCATGAAAGCGGCATTATAAGGGTTTATAGCTTCTTCCTCCCCATTAACTTCACTTGCATAATCAGAAATCAATAGCATCTGCAAATTATTTTTAAGTTTTTTGCTTGATACCGTCTTAGCTATATAGTACATGCTGAATAATCCATTTTTCTTTTTGCTTTGCAGACTCTCAAAAGTTTCCTTCTCAACAGTTCCGTAAATATTAAGCATATGTACGATTTTTGAGTATTCATGGATGTTTATGTCTTCGATTAACTTATTGTAGTCTTCTTGTATTCCTTGGATAACAAACCTGTTTTCACCGGTTTTCTGATACTTGTCTCCAAGTTCTACTTCCGTTACACTGGCACCTGAATCTTTCAATGATTTTACCAGCTCATCTGCAGTCTGAACTTTACTTTTTAATACAAGTATTTTCAATCCAGAAATATCTTGCTCTCCGGCTTTCAGATCCTCCTGTACCCAACTCATTTCATAATAAGGACTGCCTTTTCCTGATAATTTTCTGAATGTACTGGCCGCTTCATTCACTCTTTTAACTGTATAATCTTCAACTTCTGCAAAAACCAAACCGTCTTCCGTCATCAGAGTGACATCGAAAGTCAAACTTTCCGGATTTTCCTGTTTAGGAGACCGTCTCCTCAGATGGCTGTAGAGTTTTCCCGGAGTTGATCCATATGTTTTTAGAACTTTGTAGGTCAGAGGAAGATAGAGTCCTTCACCAATACTTGTATTAGCCATGTTAATGGCATTATCCATCAGGGAAGGATGCAGCCTGTACTCGTCCAGATCTTTAATAAATTCTGCCGGAAGCTCAAAGTAACCAAGTGTTTCATTATCACCGATATATGCTTTTCTTCCGCTATTCCACCTTGGTCCGAATCCAAAAGGCCCATTATCATCATTACTGTCGCTGATAATTTCCGTGGAACATCTGGCTTTGATTTCGCTGATGTCTACTCTTTTTGCTCCTTCCTGTGTGCCTACCGAAACACTGCCTTCTGCGTGTTTAGCCCAGTTTCCATCCAAATCCTTGCTTGCGACAATAAAATCAAGATGTCCATCATAAGGCTTGACAATAGTCTGTACTTCCTTCTGCTCCCCTTCGTTTACTACCAGAGGTGTAATAAAAATAACATTTTTCAGCACTAAGTTTTTGTCCTGGTAGAATTCACTGCTCGCTTCTATAGCCATTTCCAGGTATGTAGTCCCCGGAACCACGTAATTACCTATTACTCTGTGGTCACTGAGAACCCAATGACGCTTGACCTCAAAATAAGTGGTGAAAATATGACTATCAAATGATTCCAAATGTTCATCGTACAGAGGATATTTACTTTTGGCATGATCTTTTTGTGTACCGAAAATCATATCACCAAATTCCCTGGGGTTAGCCCACAGCCTTACTCGCTCAAAAGGGTATGCAGGCAGCGATACACGTTTGAGTTTTTTGCCTTTGTAAAGGTTATCCCAATCAATTTCAGCTCCCTCTACATAAAGCCTGCTTAATTCATACAGATCATTTTCAGTGTATGATTCACTTCCGGAAATCCTCTGAATGAGGTTTGATGCCGAAAGGGTTATTCTCCCCATTTGTTCTTCTGTGATCCCGGCAGCATCAGATGATTTTTTACCACTTTGCGTAATTTTGTGCTGTCCGAAGAAAACACCGTTTTCATTTGATTTATTGAATCCGTGTTGAGCTATGTGAGAAATTTTCTCTTTCAGTTCATCAAAGCTGCCGGCTACTATAGCAATCCTATAAGAAAAGTGTCCTCTCCCGGTATTTGCAGTGAAGCATACATTTTTCAAGTTGTTATTAGCATTTTTACTGAAGAAATCTGTATATTTTTTTACGTAATCTTCAAGTACATTTTCACTTCTAGCTGATATAGTGAATATTTGAGGTTTGCCGTCTATGACCGCCTCTGCACTTTTTTCAACTTCGGGGGCCTCTTCAAGAATAATGTGGCAGTTTGTTCCGCTGAAACCGAAGGAGCTCACTCCTGCTCTCCTCGGAACATCACTTTTTTTCCATTCCCTGGTACTGTCGTTTACAAATATAGGGCTGTTACAAAAATCTATATACGGGTTCGGTTCATCAAAGTTAATTACAGCAGGAATTTTCTCTTTCTTCATTGCAAGTACTACTTTCATTAAAGATGCCGGACCTGAAGCTGCTACCAAGTGGCCTATATTCGGTTTTGCCGATCCTATACCGCAAAATTGCTTTTTATCCGTAAACCTTGCTAGCGCATTGGAAAGTCCTTTTATTTCAATCGGATCTCCGAGTACAGTACCCGTAGCATGGGCTTCCACGTATGAAATAGTTTCCGGGTTTACTTTAGCATTTTTCCAGGCCTGTATGATCACTTCTTCCTGTGCCTCAGCGTTTGGAGCCGTTATCCCGTTTGAAGTGCCGTCGTTGTTTATCGCACTTCCTTTTATTACAGCATGAATATTATCTCCATCTTCGACAGCTTTGGACAAAGGTTTAAGGAACAGTACTCCGACACCCTCACCCCATACGGTACCGTTTGCATTTTTATCGAATGTCCTGACTTTTGAATCCTTTGATTCCACCATGGACATATTGGTGTTCTCCCCATTAATATTGGGACGCGATGCTATCTGAATACCACCTGCAAGTGCATAATCACACTCCTTGTTTTTTAGCGCCTTGCATGCTTCATGTATCGCGGTAGCACCTGATGAACAAGCTGTATCTATAACCATTCCCGGCCCTTTAAAATCAAATGCATACGAAATTCTGGTAGCAAGTATGCCTGCCCATGAACCTGTCAGATGCATCTGATCCTGTTCAGTTATAATACTGTAGATTGAAGAGTTTGTATTATCTCTCCCTACATATACCCCGGTATTTGTACCTTGTACCTTTTTTCCGCCGTAGCCTGCATCTTCAATAGCTTCCCATGCAGCTTCCATAAAAACCCTCTGCATCGGATCAATAAACTTTGCTTCTCTCGGGGGGATGTGGAAAAATCCTGCATCAAATTTATCTACTTCATCAAGATATCCTGATTCTATAAATTTAATCCTTTTATTACTTATATCTTCATCCTTAATATCTGCATTGATCATGGTTTTTCTTATAACCGTATTGGACAGTACTGTATAAAAATCTTCTTTCCTTTTTTCCGGCAAATCTCTGATTGAAACAACCCCATTTATCAGGTTGTTCCAGAATTCTTCAGGGTTATCGGCTTGTGGAAATCTGCAGGCCATACCAATAATCGCAATATCATCGTCTGCTCTTGAAGGCTTTGTTTTTAACTCCAGCAACATACTTTTAGCTTCTTCCTGGGATAGTTTATTAGAAGCTACCTGCTTAATAATATAGTTTTTTGTTTTTTCCATTGTTATACATCCCCCTACTCCAAAAGTTTTTCAGCTTCTTCTACAGATATATCTCCGTCAGCAAGTCGTTTCAGCATAGCATCCAATTCCGCATCTATATCGCTGTCATCCTCCTCTATCCTTTCAAATTCCTTTTTCTTGTTCATTTTGCTGTCAAGATATGCAGCCATATCACCTATTGTCGAGTAAGTAAATACATCTGAAATATCAACCAATCCGCCATACTCCTTCTGCATCTCTCTTAGGAGACGTGTCGAAAGAATCGAATCCCCGCCCAAATCGCTGAAGTTATCATATACATCAACTTCATTTATACCCAGAACCAATGCCCATAGCTTTGCAAGGCTGTGCTCTGTGTCCGTATAATCCTGGTTTATTTTCCCTTTGAGCACAATACTTATACTGCCTAAATCCTTACTGCTATGATCAGCTTTGTTGATACCGCTACCTTTTGTTTTCCCAAAATTACGCCTGATCTCGTCCGACAAAGCTATAGGCATGGTATCTTTAACAAGTTCTATTACCTTATAATTGAGTTTAGCGGGGATGGCCCTGACTACAGCTGAATTTACCAGTTTTTCAAAAGCATTTATGCCTTCTCCGGTAGACACAGGTTTAAACAATGAATCCTCACTGACTGCATTATAGTCCACTGCCATACCTGTTTCACTCCATGCGGGCCAGTTTATTGCCAAAGCATTCTTCCCTTGTCTTGCCATGTACTGTGCATAAGAATCCATAAATGCATTTGCAGCAGTATAATCTCCTTGACCTGGAGCTCCCGTAAGACTGGTAATAGATGAAAACATGATAAAAAAGTCCAGCTTGAAGTCTTCGGTCATTTTATCAAGAATACACGTTCCTGTCGTTTTTGGTACTAATACATTCCTAAATACACCGGTTTCTTTTTTAATAATAAAACCGTCTCCGGCCACACCGGCAGCATGAATTACTCCATTTACCGTCCCATACCGGCTTTTTATCTCAGAAATGGCACTTAGTACTGAATCCGGATTGGAGACATCAGCCGGATAGTGCAAAACTATAGAGCCTGTTTTTTCCATATCTAGGATGTCTGTTATCTTTTTACACAACTTGTAGTCATTATTAGCCTCAAGTATTTCTTCCCACCGTTCCCGCTCAGGCAGCGCTGACCTTGTTATCATGCACAAGTTTACTTTTCCTTTTTCAGAAAGGTATCTCGCTACTTCAAGGCCTATACCTCCGGTGCCGCCTGTGATTATGTATACCCCCCCATTTTTAATTTCAATTTGTCTGGGAGCGAGATCTTTTTTATCTATAGCTCTGAATTCTTCCACATACCTTTTACCGTCCCTATAAGCCACAAGCTGCGGATTATCCTGCGCTGCAAGCTCGCTTATGATGTTTTCGGCTTTGGTACTCTCATCTATATCTATGCATACACAGCTTATGTCCGGGTACTCCTGTTGTATTACTCTACCGAGACCAATAAATGCTGCGTTATGTGGACTAATCTGCTTTTCTGTTTTAGAAACCTCATAAGCATAGTCGCTTATCAGCGCTAGCCGTATATTGCCTGCTTTTAGATTCACTAACGCTTTTGTCAGATAAAACAGGCTATATACCCCTTTTTCCATCTTCACTTCGTTTTCTTCTAGACCTCCGCTTTCATCCCTTGATTCAAGTGAAAACATGTGAATGACATGAGATACTTTCTCCGGCAGTTCTGATACCAGGCGAATATAGTCTTCTTCTGTAAAACCGATTGAATATCTGCATTCATCTATCTTCTCAAAGCAGCTTCCAATCTCAGCACAGTATACCTTTAGGCCTTGGTTTTTCAATTGTTCCGCCACTTCCGTGCCTCTTTTACCCTTTTCTGTAAACACAAGAACTGCATTGCCGCTTATTTTGCCGGCTATATCTTCAAGAAGCTTTTCATTCCACCCTATTTCAAAATAATCCAATACTTTTGACTTATTAGCATTACCGAACTCTGTACTATGTACCTTCTTCACCGTATAGTCTTCTGCTACAGCTATAACATTACCTTCAGTATCCAGTATTGATATATCGAAGCATCCGGTTTCACTGTTTTCCTTAAATTCGTTTTTCCTCGATATGTAACTGTATATACAAGCAGGCAGCCTGTCATATATTTTTAATTTTTTATATGAAAGCGGCAGGTAAAGTCCTTGTCCGATAGTACCGTTACACATGTTTACGGCACTATCCAGCAAAGCCGGATGCATGTAGTACTCTTCAAGATCTTTAATATACTCCCTGGGTAATTCCATGTAAGCCAGTATTTCGTCTTCCGCCAGGTGTGCATATTTGAAGTTTTTAAACCTTGGCCCTGTCTCTACACCATCGGGTTCTTCTTCTATATCACTTAACTCTTCTATTTTAGAAAACTTTTTCTTTAGCTCCTCAATATCAATTTTATCCGGCCGTTTTCCTTCAGTTACGAAAAACCGCCCCTCAGAATGTTTTCTCCAGCCTTCTTCTGCCTCTGATTTGCTTATTACCGAAAATTCATAGTATCCATTATCCTTTTTCACGACAGTCTGGGCCTCCACTTCCATGCCCTCCTGTGCGGCCAATGGAGCTAAAAACACTACTTCGTTCATTTCAATAACATCACTGCTGCCAGATCTGTATCCTCTTGCTATCTGGCTTGCTATCTCAATGTGAGTGGTACCCGGAACTACATATGTCCCCGCTACCTTGTGCTCACTCAATACCCAATGCTTTTCCACACTGAAATTTGTAGCATAAATATCTATTTCCATAGAATTCGCCAAGCATGTATCCAAAACCGGGTGTCCAATGTTCCCGTAACTGTGTTTGACTGCCTTCTCATGCGCTTTCCCAGGATCAACCCAATGCTTTTCTTTTAGGAACGGATAAACCGGCAGGCTTACCTTTTTATATTTTGAAGAGTGGTAAATCTTTTTCCAATCAATCTCCCCACCTTTAATATAGAGTCTGGCAAGCTCCTCCAGGTTAATTCTGTATTCTTCGGTATTTGCACACCTTCCAGCCTGTCCGGCTAAGTTATCCGCCTTCAAATTCAAATCTTTCAATTCATCAGAAGTGATTTCGCCATCTAATTTGTTTTGCTTGGAAGCAGATACTATTTTATGCTCTCCCAGCAGTATTCCTTTCTCATTTATATTTACAAGACCGGTATTTTTTATTAATCCGATTTTACTTTTCAGGTCCTCCATGTTTTCTGCAATCACTGCAAGCCGCAAGTTATAGTGCCCTCTGCCTGTATTTGCCGTATAGCAAATATTTCTGATTTCGCTTTCTTCCTTATCCAGGTATCCGCTGTACAAATCAACCAGCTTGCTTAAAGACTCTCTATTTCTTGCTGATAAAGACAGTATTTGAGGTTTTTCCCCTTCAACAGATTCTTTCAGTTCATTTTTATTTTTATATTCTTCAAGTATAAGATGACAGTTTGTACCGCTTAATCCAAAAGAACTTATTCCGCATCTTCTGGGAAAACCTTCTGTTTGCCACTTGCTCAACCTGTCATTTACATATACAGGAGAATCCTCGAAAGCTATTTTACGATTCGGCTTTTGAAAATGCAAACACGCTGGTATTTCTCCGTTTTTCAAAGCCATAACCGACTTTATTAATGCAGCTATGCCGGCGGCATGATCCAGATGTCCGATATTAGTCTTTACAGATGCTACTGCGCAGAATTGTTTTTTTTGCGTGTAATTCTCAAAAGCTCTCTTAATGCCTGTTATTTCTATAGGATCGCCAAGCTTTGTTCCCGTACCGTGTGCTTCGATGTATGTAATTGTTTCAGGATCAATGCCCGCGTCCTTCCATGCCCTGAGTATTACTTCTTCCTGTGCCGCCATATTTGGTGCAGTTATGCCCACAGAACTCCCATCCTGATTTGCAGCACTCCCCTTTATTACGGCATAAATGTGGTCACCATCTTCGACAGCTTTATTTAGCGGTTTTAGCAATACTGCTCCTACACCTTCCCCAACACCGGTGCCGTCTGAACTGTCATCAAATGTCTTTGCCCTTCCGGTAGAAGAACCAATTCCAATATTTCCTTGCCCGCTTTTTTCACGTACAGGGACAACTAAAACTTTTACAGATCCTGCAATAGCATAATCACATTCTCCGTTTCTTATTGCCTGACATGCCGTATGTACAGCTACAAGTGCTGATGAACAAGCAGTGTCTATCATA
Source organism: Clostridia bacterium (assembly GCA_026414765.1). Classification (NCBI taxonomy): domain Bacteria; kingdom Bacillati; phylum Bacillota; class Clostridia; species Clostridia bacterium. The sequence goes on from JAOAIJ010000047.1 coordinate 67,974, forward strand.
ACACTTGGCCCTTTCAAATCCAGCAGGTAAGATATTCTGCTACCGATAATAGATCTTATGTTTCCGGTTACAGCAGCTTCGTCGTTGGTGTCAGTTACCATCCTGCTGTATCTTTTATATTCCTCTCCAAAGTCGGAGCTGTAGCCTACATACACTCCTGTCCTTGTTCCTGAAAGTGTTTTTCCGCCATAACCTGCATCTTCTATTGCTTCCCATACAACTTCAAGAAGCAAACGTTGGTTGGGATCCATTAAGTCAGCCTCTTTAGGGGAAATATTGAACATAGAACAATCAAAGTTGTCTATCCTTTTCATATATGCAGCATCAATAAATTCAAACTCTTCCTTTGGAACTCCGAGCCTCTCCAAAGATTTTATATATGCTTCCCCTACTTTTTTCCTTTCATTTGAAACCCCGGAGATAAAATCGCTTCCTTCTTTTATACCCTCCCAAAAATCCTGTGCATTTTCTGCCCAACCAAACCTGCCTGACAAACCTACTATAGCTATGTCACGCTTTGATATATTCTCTATCTGAAATCGCGGCTTGGCAGCATCGCCGCTACTTCTTATACCTTTTACACTTAACAGTTTTTCCACCTTTACCCCTCCAGTCAAACAATCCTGTTTCTATGCGGAAAAGTCCTTATCACTAAATAAGTGTTTCAGACCTGTTTCCTTAAATAACTGATCAAACCTACTGTTTTGTTCCTCCAACGGAGTTTTTTTAGTAGCAAAAACAGATTTCAGCATGTTTAGTGCTTCCTGCATCTGCTCAATCGTTGGTTCATTTCCAGCGATCTCCATATCCTCCTGCATTTGCTTCACCTTCTTATATGGCTTGATTACACCATTTTGATACTCATCGTTGTCCCAATTGTTGTTTTTGGTGCATACTGCAATTGCAAGACATCTTGTAATCAGCTTCATGCGCATTTCTATACAGTCTTGTACTTTAACCGGAATTATTGAAAGTGCTTCTCCCAAATTCTTTATATCCTCTTCCTGGTCATATGAAAATGTATTAATTGAAGAAGTGTTGTTCTTCATAAGATTCCTCAATACTGTCTGTGGACCAAGCTCAATTGCCAGATTAACCCCTTGCGCTTCGAGATACTTCATGGATTCAATCCAGCGTACGGGCTTTATTATTTGCTGGTACAGGCAGTCCACTATGTATTCGTAACCATCATAGGGCAAAGCAGTAACATTTGAAACCACGTCCCACTTCAAATGGCTGTATGCGTACTTCTGGAGTTCTTCTCTCAGTTTGTCTGCAGCAGGCTGCATCAGAGGACTGTGAAATGGTGCACTTACTTTTAAAGGTATTACTCTTGCACCTGACTTTTTCAGTTCATCACCTGCACCGTTAACAGCGGTTGTATGGCCTGAAATAACAATCTGTCCGGGTGAGTTGTAATTTGAGATTACAACCATACGGTCATTATCTGAAAACTTTTTGCATACAGCTTCTATTTCTTCTTTATTTATTCCGCTGACAGCCGCCATCGCGCCTATACCCTGAGGAACAGCTTCCTGCATAAACCTGCCCCTGCTGCGGACAATGCTTACAGCGTCCTGGAATTTTATTGCTCCTGCACATACCAGAGCAGAAAACTCTCCCAGACTGTGTCCTGCAAGATATGCTGGCTCTTCCCCAAATTCACTCATATATGCTTTAAAAGCAGCTACACTGACAGTTAGTATTGCAGGCTGTGTATTTTCAGTTTTTGTCAATTCCGCTATATCACCTTCAAAACAGAGTTTTTTCAAATCAAATCCCAACACTTCACTTGCTTCACCAAACAGTTCCCTGGCCTCAGGATAATTTTCATAAAGATTTTTACCCATACCTACATACTGAGAACCCTGACCCGGAAACAATAATGCAATCTTTTTCATTTATATCATCCTTTCTATAATTGAATCTATAACCTCTACATAGTAGTAAGCCAGCTCATCAATCTTTTCTTTTCTTATACGGTTTGCATCGTACTCAAATGTCAGGTTTAATATGTCATTTTCAATCCTTGCCTTCAGGATAATATCAAAGTAGTTTGTATGATCTGAATCTATAGTGCCGCTGTTGTGGGAAAAAAGCAAAAACACCGAATCTATCTGCTTGTCACTTCTGATATTCCTTAAGTATTTAAGTGGTAGCGAATCATTTTTACTAATTTTCTCCCTTTTTTCTGCTACAGTTTTGATTAATTCCCTTATGTCCTTTAAGCCTCCCAGTTCAAATTCCATAGGCATTACCCGTTCTGTACCCTCTAATACAAGGCTTATAGGTATTTCTTCTTTTCCGGACAATTCATAAAACAAATACACATATGCTCCAAGTAATACATCACTTAAAGCAGTACTATGTTTTTCCGCCGCTTTCACCAGAGCAATACTTGTTTCAGAGTCCAGCTTAAGATTAATGATTGTGTTTTCGTTCTCTTCTTCATTATCTGTAAAGTACTCCGGCACAATCTTAAGGGATTGGAATTTCACATCACTTATAGTAATTTCTTCTCCTCCCTCTATCATTTCTGCCAGTTTTGATATTGAAGGATGTGCAAAAATATCTGCAACGTTTACCTTTCCAGGATAATGCTTTTCCAGCTCGGCATGCATCATTACCAGAAGTAGTGAGTTTCCGCCAAGCTCAAAAAAGTTATCATCAACACCGATCAGATCCCGCTTCAAAACTTTTCCCCAAATATCAGCAAGTACTTTTTCCGCTTCTGTCTCTGCGCCTTTATATTCCGATGATAGCTTCGGCCTGTTGAAATCCGGTTCCGGCAGAGCCTTTCTGTCAATTTTTCCATTTGGAGTAGAAGGAAGCTTGTCCATATGTACATAAATATCCGGAACCATATATTCAGGTAAACTTTTTGACAGGTGATTCCTCAAATCCGACAGGGAAATTTCTGCAGGTGACGAATAATACGCCACAAGGAACTTGATTCCTGTTTGATCTTCCTTTGCAACTACTGCACATTCTCTGATTCCCTCAAATCTGCTCAGATGCTTTTCTATTTCCCCTGGCTCAATCCTGTATCCCCTGATCTTCACCTGCTGATCCACTCTTCCCAAGCACTCCAGCCTGCCATCATGTAAAAGCCTTGCCATATCTCCGGTGCAGTACATTTTTTCACTCTCATGGAAAGGGTCATCAATAAATTTTTCAGCTGTCAGCTCCGGCCTGTTCAAATAACCTCTTGCCAACCCGTCACCGGCAATGCATAGTTCCCCGGCAACCCCCACAGGTACAGCTTTTTTCGCTTTATTAAGAACATATACTCTTGTATTTGCAATCGGCTTGCCGACATCTATGTTTTCAGCACCTGAAAGCTCACTTATTGTAGACCATACTGTGGTTTCAGTCGGTCCGTACATATTATATATCCTTGAATCTGTCAATCCTTTTAGCTCCAATAAAAGATTTTGTGGGAAAGCTTCTCCACCTATCATAATTATCTTAAGCTTTTTTAGACAGGAAAGACTGCTGGCACCCTTCAACAGAAGCTGCATCCTTGAAGGTGTAATTTGAAGCATTTCAACATTATTTATGTCAATTACCTCATTTAAAAGTTTTGAATCCCGCTGCTGCATTTCATCAGCAATGACAATTCTCAAACCCTTTGTCAAAGGCAGAAGTATTTCAAGTACATGAATATCAAAAGATATTGTCGTCAATGCTAGGATACTTTTTCCCTTACTGAAATCTATTCTGTCCGTAACTCCTTTGATAAAATTTGAAACAGCTTTATGCTCAATCATTACACCTTTAGGTTTACCGGTTGAGCCTGAAGTATATATAACATAGGCAAGGTCCTCAGAAGTATTTACAATTTCAGGATCGCCGGTTTCTGAACAATAAGCCTTTTCATCTTCCAAGTTTACTAAATCAATACCCGATAGTCCGGCTCCAGCTTCCGAACTGCCCGAAAACCCCAATCTGTCTAATAACGAAGATTGAGTTAACAATATTTGAGCCCCGCTGTCCTCCAACATATAAGTCACTCTATCCATAGGATAATCGGGGTCTATAGGTAAATAAGCCCCACCGGCTTTTAATACAGCCATAATAGCTACTACCATATCAACGGACCGTCCTGTCATTATGCCTACTATGCTGTCAGGCTTGACACCTTTTTTCCTCAGAGTCCACGCTATCTGGTTTACTCTTTTGTTCAGATCTGCATATGTCAGCGCATTACCATGGAAAACTGCAGCCGGACTCTCAGGTGTATTTTTTACCTGCTCCTCAAATTGCTCATGTATTGTTTTGGATTTTGGATACTCAGTATCCGTATTGTTGATACGGTAGACAGCATTTTCCTTTTCTTCAGGAGTCAGCATATCAATTTCGCAGAGCTTGGCTTCAGGATTATTGATCGCATTTTCCAATATGTTTATAAAATGCCTTCCAAGCCTCTCTATTGTTTGCCTTTTGAATATCCCGGCATAATAATTTATTTCCAGCTCTATTTCGTTCTTGCTTTCAGTAGCAATGAAACTCAAATCATATTGAGCCATTTTGAATTTGTAATCATATCTGCTGATATCCAAGCCTTCTGCTTTTATTTCATCAATCCGCATGTTCTGCAAAATGAACATCGCATCAAATATAGGGTTTCTGCTCAAATCCCTTTTTACCTTAAGTTCATCTACCAGCTGCTCAAAGGGATAATCCTGGTTATCAAACACTTTTAGAACATTACTTCCTACTTCCTTCAAAAATTCTTCAAAGGATTTATCGGGCTCAGGAAAATTTCTGAATACCAGTGTATTCACAAACACTCCCAATACACTATATGTGTCCGCATGCCTTCTTCCTGCCGTAGGTGAACCTACGATAATATCATTTTGTCCGGAGTAGTTTGCCAAAAGAAGGTTGTATACCGCCAGCAGCAGGGTAAACAATGTAATTCTTTTCTCCCTGGCAAACTTATTCAGTTTTTCCTTAAGCTCATATTCAATCTTAATCTTTAATGTATCACCTTGAAAACTAAACACCTGCGGCCTCATATAATCGGCAGGAATATCCAAGGCAGGGATTTCACCTTTCAGCTGTTCATGCCAGAAAGTTTTTTGTGCCTGAATAAGATTACTCTTTAAAAGCCGCCTATGCCAGTACACATAGTCTTTATACTGTATCCTTAATTCAGGCAGGCCCTTTCCTGCATACAGGTCATTGATTTCTTTTACAAGGATTGATTCAGAGATACCATCAGAGATTAAATGATGCATATCCTGTATCAATATATGGATAGGAATACTACCTGAACTCTTTAGCTTCACCAGTTTGAATCTGAACAGAGGCAGCTTGGAAAGATCAAAAGGCCGTATAAAATCCTTTATAACCGCTTCTAAGTTTTCTTCACCATCTTCCAGCTCCTGGTATTCTATACTTAATTCTACCTTACTATGAACCCTCTGTATCGGTTCGCCATCCCTAAGTTCAAAACTGGTTCTTAAGGGTTCATGCCTTTGTGCCAGTTTTTCTATAACTTTAGAAAACTTTGTCCTGTCAAAATCTCCATGGATTTTTAAAACCTGTGTAAGGTTATACGCTGTACTGTCTTTGTCCGACAGGGTCATAATATACATTCTCTGCTGTGCGGCAGATAAAGAGTAATTCTCACTTTCTTCGATTTTTACAATTGGCTGGTAAAAAATATTATCTTCATCTTGTGTTTCAAAAAATGCGATAATCTCAGCTTTCTTTTCTATGATAAACTTTTGTATCCCGTCTGTAATAGACCCCTTCGGAGCCTTGTAACGTAATGCACCGTTATCAACCCATAGCTTTATTTTCTTTTTTCCGATTTCTGTAACGAAGTCACTAACCGACATTTCGAAATAATCTTCACGGTTATTTTCTTCAAACATGAAACAACCTCCATAAAAATAGTCACTAACCCTTTACTAAATAATCTTATGAGAATTCATATGTCTTAAAACCCATCAAGATTATTTATTGAATTTTTTAGTTGAATGAATATCTCCTCCTCGTAATCCGCGAGAGCCTTAACCCTGAGAGAAATTTTGGTGTTTACCGGGTCCGGCTCATCCAACAAAGCCCCCTTCATAACAAGTGTGTGCACTGTATGCCACTTTGAGGATGCTGTCTCCAGTCCGGCAATAATTGTAGATATATCAGGCACATCATGATATACGCTCAGGGCTTTTAAGAATTTTGCAAACTGCCGTCTTCCCCGGACAATCTCATCAATCTTTAAAGATATAAGCCAGTTATAGAAATTGTTATACTCTTGAGCTTCTTTAACATAATCAATGTTTTTTTCAAAGTAGCCTGCAAATTCCCTCATGGCATTAAACGCTCCGGGAGTTTGCTTTTTGCCTTCGATTTTCAGCATATTATCCTTTAGAAGGTCAAGCCAGGGCAGCTGACTGTTTACATTTTCATCAAACCTGATTTTAGTTATTATTGGGCCAATACCTTCTTTAAGTTCATCAACCGAAATATACAATTGTTTTTCCGGTGAAGTGTATGGGTCTATATATATAAGGCTATTATTGAGGGAATCTATTCCAACCGCCATAAACGAGTGATAATAAAAATGACTCTTCTTATAATTAGGTGCACAAGGATTCCAATAAGAGTCTATCCAAATGATTAAAGGCCTTCCTTCTTCCAGTTCACTCTTAGCAGTATCCAGAACTTGTTCTAACGACTTTACCTCGCAGTTGAAAAGCTTAATGCCAAGGAAATCTTCTGCCAGCCGCTGGGAATCATTGATACCTGAATCAATCATATTACCAATGATTCCTTGCCTGTCAGCGTCCGGTGTAAATTCGAATCCCCATGAATCGGCAAAAACCACTTCATATTCCAGACCTCTCCAGACTGCCAGACTGGCTATCAAGTCCTGAGTACAGTCACAAGTAACATCATGAACGGAATCAACATTCAGTAAAATATAGTTTTTACGTAGACTTCTTACTATTTCTTCTTTTTTTTCCCCTATTGTTTTTAGCATCTCCTGTGTAAGTACCCCTTTTGGAGCCTTATAACGCAATATGTTTCCATCTACCCACAATTTTACCTTCCTATTGTTAAGTTCTTCCAAAAGGTTGTTAATTGTCTGGCTGCCGTCCTCAATGTTACCTATGTTCACAAGCATTTTGCCCCTCCAGATAGTTCGTCGATTATGCTGTATAGTCTTTAAACAAATCCTTTGTCCCTGTTGTTTCCAGTATTTTATTTAGCCTTTCCATCTGCTCGCTGGCAGGAACCTTCTTGGTGTTCAGCACATTTTTCAGCATATCCAAAGCCTCCCTGACCTCTTCGATTGTAGGCTGTCTGCCTTCCTTTTCCAGCTCATCACGCAAATTTGTCATTTTTCTATATGGCTCAACAACACCTTTTTGGTATTCCTGTTCATCCCAGTTACTGTTTTTTGTAGAGACAGCAGTCGCAATGCATTTAGTAATAACGGACATTCCTTGCTTTATGTCTTCCACTCCACTGCCATCCGATGATAATAGCTTCTTTGCAGCTTGTACGTCAGAGTCTACATCATAAGAAAATGTCTTTATGCCCGGAGCATTTTTCTTCATAAGATTTCTCAACACTGTCTGTGGCCCCAGCTCTATAGCCAGCTCAACTCCCTGCTTTTGTACAAACTCCATGGAAGGCTGCCATCTTACAGGCTGTACGATCTGCTTGGATAAATATTCAATTATGCTTACACTTCCCGGATATGGCATGGCAGTCACATTTGAAACGACAGGAAACTTCAGTTCATTGTATGAGTATTTCCCCATTTCTTCCATTAATTTTTCTGCAGCCGGCTTCATCAGGGGACTGTGGAAAGGAGCGCTTACTTTTAGAGGAATTATCCTTGCTCCAAGGGATGTAAGCTTTTCACCCGCTTCTTTTACAGCTTCTGAATGCCCTGATATGACAATCTGATCAGGAGAATTGTAGTTTGATACAACTACAGTTTTTCCATTAATTGAAGCCCTGACACAAACGTCTTCTATAACACTCTTATCTACTCCACTGACAGCCGCCATACCACCTAACCCCACAGGTACGGCTTCCTGCATGAATTTCCCTCTCTGCCTCACTATCCTTACAGCATCAGAAAAGTTTATCCCTCCGGCACAACATAAAGCAGAAAATTCACCCAGACTGTGTCCTGCTGCAAATTCAGGCTCTATACCTATTTCCTTCATATATACCCTGAATGCCGCTACACTGGCAGTTAATAATGCCGGCTGTGTATTCTCGGTTTTCGTCAATTCTTCCATACTGCCTTCAAAACAGAGCTTTTTCAAGTCGAAACCCAAAGTCTCGTTTGCTTCCTGAAAGATTTCTCTTGCCTCCGTATACAAGTCGCAAAGATTCTTTGCCATTCCAACGTATTGTGAACCCTGTCCCGGAAATAATAAAGCAATTTTTTTCATGTGATTTCCTCCAATCATAACTCTTTGTTTTGTATATTTAATTAAGTTTAAAATTCCCCTTCTTCAAAACCCTCTTCGCTGTCCTCTTCTTCTGCTTTGGCAGACTCTTCCGAATCCCCGTCAAACAATTCTGCCAGCTGCGCTACTGTAGCCCTCTCAAAAAGGCTTTGCAGCGTTATGTTCTTTTTAAACTCTTTTGCAAGCTCTGAAATCAGTGATGTAGCTAATAATGAATGTCCACCCAGATCAAAAAAGTCATCATTGATCCCTACAGGATAAACCCCTAGAAGATTCTGCCACATCTCTGCTATAACCTCTTCAGTTCCATTTCTCGGAGCTTCATAAGGAGTTTGAAGTTCAGGCCTGTTACTGCCTTTCTCCTTGTCTTGATTGACTACAGCTTTTCCCGCAGCAGTAGCCTTCAAATAATTCCTGATGTTTTCTAGCATGCCTGTGAAGTCTCCGGATGAAACTATTACCTGAGCAGATGCCTTTGATGATACAATTCTGTCAAGAAGATTCAAACCTTCCTTCACTGTAATTTTATTCTTTACCCTATCTCTTGACTTGCTCTCCGCAGCCATTCCTACCTCATCCCATTCATCCCAGTTTATTGCTACTGTGGATGTATCTGAGCAACTGTTTTTATAGTGGGCAAAAGCATCCAGGAAATTATTTGCGGCACAGTAATCGATAAAACCTGCATTACCCAGAATAGCGCTGCTTGAAGAGAACAACACAAGAATATCAAGTCTTCTATCCTTGAATAATTCATCTAATACCAGTGTCCCTTCAACTTTTGGGGTTAAGACTTTAGCAGCTGTCTCATCACTTTTTTCCTGAATCAACCCATTATCCGCAATACCAGCAGCATGTAAAACACCGTCTATATTTCCGAACTTCTCATCTGCTTTAGCGATAACCTTCCTCATCTGTTCGAGATTCGAAGAATCAGCATTTACGACCATTATTTGGGATCCCAGAGCTTCAATAGCTTTCAACTGTTTTATTTTTATGCTTGTTTTATCATCAGCACCATGTGAAGACAGCCATTCCTCCCAATTTTCTTTTTCCGGGAAAAATGAACGCCTGGTCAGCACCAGATTTACTTTTGCCTTTTCTGCCATATACCCGGCAAGTGCAAGCCCGATACCCCCCATTCCGCCTGTTATCAGGTATGTTTTTCCTTCACGCACAAAGCTTCTATCGTTGTCGGCTTCCAAAGTTATGCTTTCATGTGTCTGAAGCCATCTGTGCGTGCCCCTCAAGGCAATAATGAACTCAGGGTCTTTTGATGTTAACTCTGCCAGGATCAAACCTATGAGCTTTTCTTCCGCATCTGCTGTTTTAGGCAACACTATATCAATGCTCTGACATGAAATTTTCGTATACTCTCTCGGTATAACCTTACATGGACCCAATACTACCGCTTTTTCAGGATGAACTGTTTGCTCGCTGGAAATCACATGCATATTATTTGTTACAGCAGCCAGCCTTACATTTTCATCAAGTTCCAGTTCACCCAAAGCTTGTGCTATATACATCAAACTGTAGAATCCATCAATCTGGCACCTTTTTGAAGCTTCAATCCTGGAATACACATTGCTGTCCCCTGTTACATTCCAAAGATGAACTATATTCCTCAAAGGTTTATCCGAATCTGACACCTCATGGAACAGTGCCCTATAGTCAGCTTTCTTTTCAGGATTCAAGACAAATGTTGTATCATTTATCTTTCTGAATCCTTCTGCCTTACCAACCGTAATCACATATATGTTTTCTTCTCTGAGGGTTTTTGCGATTCTTGCCCCCATACCTGTCTCATCCTCAAAAACAATCCAGCATCCTTTTTTGTTCACATTTTTACTGTCAAATGATAATGAGGCTGCCCTTTTCCAGGATGGTAAATAAAGCCAATTGTTAAAATCCGTGTTGATTGTGCTGACCTGATTCTTTTTATTGACAAACTCCGTCATATTATACTGCTCTACCCAATATTTCTTCCTCTCAAAAGGATAAGTCGGGAGTGGAATTCTAAGCCTCTGTTCTCCTTCATGGAACTCTTCCCAATCTATGGCTGAGCCTTCTACCCACAGCTTTGCTAAAGCTGTCAGCATAACTTCTTCGTTTGCATTTTTCTCGCCAATAATTTTACTGGTCTCGGAGTATTCACTATCTACATTCTCAGAAATCCCGGAAAAAATGTACTGCCCCTCTTTTAGTTCAAGAAGACGTACAGCATCCTCCTTATTTTTACAGACAATGGCTCGCCTGTGCTCAAATTCCTTTCTGCCTATATGCAGTGTGTAAACAGCATCAGCAAAATTGACATTTGGATTGTCTTTGAAAAAACTCGCCAGGTTATCACACATTTTATCCAGTGCCGCAGGGGTTCTTGCCGATAAGGTTATCAACTGCCACTGTCTGGATGGAGCTGAAGATTTCGAGTCAGGAGCTTCCTCCAAGACAGCGTGGACATTTGTCCCTCCGAAGCCAAAGGAACTGACACCAGCTATCCTTGGCTTTCCGGTACTTTTCCAGTCTGTAAGCTTAGTATTTACATAAAAGGCGCTGTTTTCAAAATCTATTTTAGGATTTGGCAGATCAAAATTTATACTTGGCGGAATCTCTTTATGTTCCAAAGCCAGCGCAGTCTTTATCATTCCAGCTACGCCCGCACCTGATATGGCATGTCCGATATTACTCTTAACCGAACCTATTGCACAAAAACCTTTCTTTTGTGTGCTCTGATTAAACACCTGTGTAAGAGCCGATATTTCAATAGGATCCCCGAGTGAAGTGCCTGTACCGTGAGCTTCTATGTAACTTATATCTTCAGGGTTTACACCTGCAAGATTCTGTGCTGCTGCTATTACTTCAGCCTGACCTTCCCTGCTGGGTGCTGTAAATCCAACCTTTGTTGAACCATCATTATTAACAGACATTCCTCTGATAACTGCATATATGTGGTCACCATCTCTTATGGCGTCTTCCACACGTTTCATCAGAATCACTCCGACAGCGCTGGTAAAAATAGTTCCGTATGCATTGCTGTCAAAAGGCCTGGTATGCCCGTCGGGTGACCCGATCATTCCTGTCTGGTATAAGTAACCTGATTTCTGTGGAAGCTTTATCCCTGACCCTCCGGCCAAAGCCATATCACAGTGATAATTCAACAAACCTTCATATGCCATTGCAATAGCAGTCATTGAAGTCGAGCAGGCAGACTGTACATTTATGCTTGGCCCCTTAAAGTTAAACTCATATGAGGTTCTTGTAGCCAGATAATCTTTGTCGTTTCCTATTGCAATAGCCAGATCATCCTTTACTCCCAGTTTATTAAGCAAATGATAAAGGAAATAGTAGCTCATGTTGCTACCAGCATAAACTCCTACAGGATAATCATAGTCATTTCTTGAATAGCCTGCATCTTCCAAGGCCTCATAGGAACATTCAAGAAAGAGTCTGTGCTGAGGATCCATGTTTTCTGCTTCCCTAGGATTAAAGCCGAAGAAACCCGCATCAAACATATCAATGTCATCAAGTATTCCTCCCGCAAAGACATAATCAGGGTTATTCAAGCTTTCCTCATCAATCCCGCAAGCCCTTGCATCGTCTTTTGAGAAATACGAAATGGATTCTACTCCATTTTTAAGGTTATTCCAAAACTCCCTTATATTCCTTGCTCCAGGAAACCGTCCTGACATTCCTATAATAGCTACTCCCTCAAGTGCATTTTGTGTAGGCAAATTATCCATATTCTATCCTCTCCTGTGCAGTTGTTTTCTCATAAGTTTTGCTTCTTTTTGTCTCTGAAGCCTGTCCTCATTTTTGAGGAACGCAGGTTCCGCATTCTCACCGGATATGTACTTGGCCAGTGCGCATATTGTCGAATGAGTGAACAGGTCTATTAAAGAAAACTCCCTTTGAAATTGCTTGTTTAAGCGGTTATGTACCCTGGTCAAAAGAAGTGAATGCCCCCCAATTTCAAAGAAATTGTCGTTTATCCCCACATTTTCTAGTCCGAGCTCTTCTTTCCATATATTTGCCAATATGCTTTCAAGCTCATTCTTTGGCGCAACATACTCAGTCTTCTTTTCCAACTCAGGCAGCGGAAGCGCTTTACGGTCAGCTTTACCGTTTTGTGATAAAGGCATGGCATCCAAGAATACGAATAATTTAGGAACCATGTATTCAGGAAGAGCCTTTCCTAAAAAGGCCTTGATTTCATCTATTTCCGTTTTTGTATCCTTCTCACATACAATATATCCTACCAGGTGCATGTTCCCCGGCTGCTTTTCCCATGCAGTTACTATACAGTCCTTTACTGAGGGATGCTCTATCAATACTCTTTCAATCTCACCCAGTTCTATTCTTAACCCTCTTATTTTTACCTGGAAATCTATCCTTCCAAGATATTCTATATTACCGTCTTCCCTCCATTTTGCCAGGTCGCCGGTACGATATAGTTTCTTCCCGGGTTCCAGCGGATTGTCGGCAAATTTTTCAGAAGTAAGCTCAGGCCGGTTCAAATATCCCCTTGCCAGGCCAACCCCTGCTATGCACAGTTCTCCCGGTACGCCGACAGGCTGCAGCTGCAGCTTGCTGTCCATTACATACAGTCTGATATTATCTATAGGCTTCCCAATGGGAATACTATCCAGTTCATTGTCAGTAATGCAGTCAAAATAGGATACGTCTATGGTAGCCTCAGTAGGTCCATACAGGTTTGCAAGCTTTGTACCGTTTTTTGCAAGAAGGTTTTTAAAAAGGCTTACCTGTGCAGCAGTTAGAGCCTCACCACTGGCAAATACCTGTTTTAAGGATGCTACCCTGCCTGTTTCCCCCGTATCCTTCAAGTATTCCAGGAATGAATTAAGCATAGAAGGTACAAAATGCATAACCGTTATCATGTTTTCTTCAATCGCTTTTACGATTTTCCCCGGGTCCTTTTCAGCTCCAGGCTCAAGGAAACACACCTTCGCTCCCTGCATAGCCCACCAGAACATCTCCCATACTGATACATCAAATGTATAAGGGGTTTTTTGAAGTATAGTATCGCTTTTTATTAACGGATACATTTTCTGCATCCAATTCAGCCTGTTTACTAAAGAGTGATGTTCTATCAATGTACCTTTCGGCTTTCCTGTAGAGCCGGACGTATAGATCACGTATGCAAGACCGTGAGGGTCGGCCTTTCCGGCAAGATTTGATTTGTCACCGGTGTATAAAGCTTCATCCTCCAAATAGATTTTTTCAATCTTCTCACCTACATGAATATCGCTAAATTTTTTGTGAGAAAGTAATAATGAAACATTGCTGTCTTCCAAGATATAGTTTATCCTGTCTTGCGGATTGTGCGGATCTATAGGCAAATAAGCTCCTCCCGCCTTAACAACGGCCATTATCCCTATTATCATTTCGAGCGAACGTTCAAGCAAAATACCTATTATGCTTTCCTGTCCCATGCCTTTTTCACACAGTATCCTGGCTATCTGATTGGCTTTTTCATTCAGTTCTTTGTAGGTTAACTGCTTATCTCCAAACGAAGCAGCAATATCATCAGGATTTTTCAAAGCATGTTCTTCAAAAAACTCATATATTACTTTTTCTTCAGGGTACTCAGCATCAGTGTTGTTAAATTCCTCAAGTATCTGCCTTTCTTCTTTCTCTGTCAACAGCTTGATTTTAGAAATTCTCACTTCTGGGTTGGCAGCGATGCTTTCAAGGATATTCAGCAGATGATATCCGATTCTTTCAACTGTTGAAGGGCTAAACAAAGAAGTATTGTAATCAAATCCACCCTTCAAGCCCTGATCCGTCTCTGTCAACTGCAGCCTCAGGTCAAAGGGAGACATGCCGCTCTCTACAGCTAACTGCTCCATTTTGAGTCCTGGAAGATCCAGTTCAACTTTTTGAGTAGTATGTAAAATGAACATCACCTGGAACAACGGCGTCCTGCTTACATCACGTTCAGGTTTCAATTCTTCAAGCAGCTTGTCAAAAGGCAGCTCCTGATATGTATACGCATCAATGGTCATTTGCTTCACCTTATTCAACACTTCTGTAAAACAAGGATCATTTTCAAAATTTGTACGCATTACAAGAGTATTCATGAAATACCCGACCAGGCTTTCTACTTCTTTCCTGTTGCGGTTTGCAACAACCGTCCCTGTGAAAATGTCCGTCTGTCCGGAATACCTGCATAGTAATGCCTGAAAAGCTGTCAGAATCAACATGAACATGGTTACGCCTTCTTTGTTGCATATGCTCTTCAACTTTTCACTCAGTTCTCTTGAAACCCTGAATGTTTCAAAACCTCCCTCATAAGATTGACTTTTCGGCCTTGGATAGTCAGTAGGAAGCTGTAGTGTCAAAGGGTTTGCCAGCTGCTTTCTCCAATAGCTTAACAGTTCTTCCAGAGTTTCTCCCTGAAGTCTGTTTCTTTCCCATGAAGAATAGTCTGCATACTCTATTTCAGGCAAGGGAAGTTCAAGGTTTTTCTCTTTCAGGAATGCCTCATAAAGCTTGAAAAACTCTCCAACCAGGATTGCGTTTGACCAGGCGTCCGATATTATGTGATGTATTGTCATGGAAAAAACGTATTCTTCCTCACCTGTTTTAAAAAGGCAAAATCTGAATAACGGACCTTTCTCCAAATCGAAAATACGCCTTGCTTCATCCTTTAACACCAATTTGATTTTATTTTCAATCTCTTTTTTATGTACATGGCTCAGATCTACTTCAGCCAGATCTACATCAGCCTTCTTATTAATTACCTGTACAGGACTGCCATTTACATTTTTAAAAGTAGTCCTTAGTGATTCATGGCGCTCTACCAATTTTTCCAATGACTTTCTTATGGCTTCCTTGTTTGGTATTCCACTCATTTTTACTGCATTGGAAATATTAAACACAGGATTCCCCTTAGTAAACTGGTCAAAAAACCACATAGACTGTTGGGAGAAAGATAGCGGTAGATCTTCCCCTTCATCTCTGGATATCCTTTTAATCGGCTCTTTGACCGCTTGAGCCTCCATTTTTACTTGCTTAAGAAATGAAATAACCTCATTCTTTCTATTTGAAAGTTCACCGAGCAACTCCTTTGAAACTACCCCTTTGGGAGCCTGATAACGGAGAGCACCTTCTTCCAGCCAAAGTTTTACGCCCAGTTCCCTCAGATGAGTTAGAAATTCCAGTATCGACATATCTTCCTCCTAAGCTCAATATCTTTGTCATATCCGGCAAAACCTATAATGTACCTCCCTCAAGCTCTTCATCATCAGCAGCCGCTGCACTTTCAGCAGCCCATCTGTAAGTCTCTATCAACTCGGCTATCCCTGCAATGGTAGTGGTTTCAAAAAGTTTTCTCATAGGTATCTGGACATCAAACCTCTTACCAAGTTCTGTAGCTACTGCCGCTGCAATCAAAGAGTGTCCACCCAGTTCAAAAAAGTCGTCATATACACCTATAGTGTCGTATCCCAAAACATCCTGCCACTTATCAGCTATTGCCTTTTCAACTTCATTCCTCGGTGCTGTATAAGAGGTTTCTAATTCAGGACGAGGTCTTTTCTTCAGTTTTTCATTACTGTTTAAACCATACACATCCGATTTGCTGTTATTTTTCAGACCTACCGAAGATACTTCGACCTTTGGCGAAATATTGCCGAATTCCTTGCTCAGTTCCTCCAGACGTTTCTTTAACTCTAATATCTCTTCAAGCTGTTTTTTACGCAGCTCATTATCTTTTAAGCCTTCATCATCATCATCAAGATTTACAGTCAAAGTGATTTTCCCTTCTGTATATCCCGAATCGATCAATTCATCTGTTATTTCTTCCTTCTTTGAAATGAATACATCAGGCTGTTGGGCATCGACACTACGCTTTCCGGGTTCTATCCAGTAGCGTTGTCTTTCAAAAGGATATGTCGGCAATATAATACGGTGCCTCTTTTCATTTGAATAGAATTTATTCCAATCAACCCTTCCACCTGCCAACCAGAACAAACCAACACATTTTAGTAGTGCTTCCGAATCCGACTTGCCTTCATTTTTAGCTTGCATGGATGAAAGTATGGCTTGGTCTGCATCCTTTTTTCTAAATTTCTCAACTTCATCACATATTCTCTTTCCGGGACCTATTTCGATAAGTATCTGATCCGAATCCTTCAGTACCTCCTGCAAGCCTTCACTAAAGCGTAGTGCCCTGCGCTGGCGTATCCAGTAGTCCTTGCTTGCAGCATCCGAATCCGAAATCCAACTACCTGTAACACATGAGATAAACGGAATTTTAACTGTATTAAAATTGATAGTTGACATACTTTCCGGCAAGATTTCATCCCTGGAAGCAGCCATCTTCAATGCATCTTCCAGCGTCATGACCTCAGCTATACATGCCGCCACATATTCTCCTACACCTTCGCCAATCATATATTGAGGCTCTATCCCCCACTTAATCATCAGCTTAGCCAGTGAATACTCAATAGTAAACATCGCAGCCCTGCCAACACTGTACTCATCCATCTTTCTTGCAGCTTCTTCAATTGAAGTATCGGGATAAAGTAACTTACGTATGTCTATGTTTAATAAGCTTTCCAGTATCTTTCCGCATGAATCCACTGTCTTTCTGAAGAAGCTTTCCGTATTATACAGTTCTAAGCCCATATTCACATACTGGCCTTCTCCGGGAAACATAAATACTACAGGCTGCTCCTTTGGTTTTTGGAAATGAGAAAAGACACGGTCAGCTGGCATTGATTCTAAACTTGCTGCCAAATCTGCATTGTCACGGCACAGCACTACCCTGCGGTGATTGAAATTCCTTCTGCCCACATGTAATGTGAATGCTGTGTCAGCCAGGTTTATATCAGGATTTTTTCTCATATATTCCGCAAGGTTACTTGTCATCTTTTCCAGTGCAGTACCAGTCTTTGCCGATAATGATATCAACTGCCATGGTCTGCTTGATTTCTTAGAAGGTTCCAGTTCCGGTGCTTCTTCCAATATTACATGCGTGTTTGTACCACCTATTCCAAAGGAGCTTACTCCTGCCCTTCTCGGGAATCCATTTGTCTCCCACTTTGAAAGTTTGGTATTTACATAAAAAGGACTGTTTACAAAATCAATCTTGTGGTTAGGTTCTTCAAAATTCAGGCTTGGCGGTATTACCTTGTGCTCCATTGCCAGAACGGCCTTAGCCAGACTTGCAAGCCCTCCCGCATTTACAAGATGCCCTATGTTCGTCTTAACAGAACCGATAGCACAGAACTGTTTCTTTTTTGTATGAGATCGGAAAGCTTTAGTTAATGCTGCTATTTCTATAGGATCGCCCAGATCCGTACCCGTCCCGTGACCGTCAATGTATGTAATTGTCTCAGGGTCAATTCCTGAAACAGCTATAGCTTCTGCAATACACTCAGCCTGCCCATCCACATTTGGGGCTGTATAACTGTTTTTATTCGAGCCGTCATTATTTATTCCCGTTCCTTTTATGACAGCGTGTATATAATCACCATCTGCTAAGGCATCCTCAAGTCTTTTCAATGCTACTATGACGAGACCGCTTCCGCTTACTGTCCCATTAGCTTTAGAGTCGTAAGCACGGCAGTGGCCATCTGAAGATCCGATTCCACCTTCCTGGTAGAAAAAGGCCTCGTTTCTTGAAACCTGAAAGCTGACACCACCTGCAAGGGCAAGGTCACAGCTGTAGTTTTGAAGGTTCTGGCATGCATAGTGCAATGCAACCAGTGAAGATGAACACAATGTATTAACATTTACGCTTGGCCCCATCAGATTCATCTTGTATGATACCTTTGTGGATAAGAAATCCTGTCCGTTTGCAAGCATGATTTTAAACGTTCCTACGCTTTCCACCAGGCCTGGGTTTGAATAAAGATTCCGTATCATATATCCGCTTAAGTTTGCACTTCCAAATACCGCTACTCTTCCATCATACAGTTCGGAGTTATATCCTGCGCGCTCAAGTACTTCCCATGCGCTTTCAAGAAATAGTCTGTGCTGGGGGTCCATGACTTCAGCTTCTCTTGCTGAGTAGTCAAAGAAAGATGCATCAAACTCATCCATCCCGTCGAGAATCGCATCTGCAGCTACAAACCTTGGGTTATCCAGCAAATGTTCATCTATACCCATCTTTAATAATTCATCACGATTGAAAAACTTTACAGATTCTACCCCGTTGTAAAGGTTATGCCAGAATTCATCGACATTCTGTGCACCCGGGAAACGCCCGGTCATGCCTATTATAGCTACGTCACCCATAGAATTGCTTTCTTCATAATTACTCATCGATTTCCACTCCTTTTCTTCGTTGCATTTGCTGCCTTCTTTGCTTCATGAACTCCAATTGTTTGTTTACCCTGCTGTTAACCTCAGTAAAAGCAGGCTGCTCCTCTGAAGTACTGCTGTTATTAATATATTTGGACAGTAATGATATGGTATTGTATTTATACAGATCGACAACAGCTATATCTGTTTCAAATGCTTCTTTTAGTTTTGAATGCAACTGTATCAACAACAACGAATCTCCGCCAAGTGCAAAGAATTCGTCATGTATACCTACTCTTTCCATACTCAGTGTATCTTCCCATATTCCGGCAAGTTTCTTTTCTATTTCATTTTTGGGCGGTACATATTCATTTTCCAATTCAGGTCTTGGATGTAACGTTCTGGAAGCTGCTGCCTCATCAAGAGACTCCTTCACATTTGGCTGATTCAAGTAATTGGCATCTTCAATAGCTGTCTTTATATCCTTAGTTGATACAATAACCTGAGGCCTGAAACAGCCATTAATAATTTTCTTAAAAGCTTCCTTACCCTCATAAGCTGCAATCCCCTCGTTCATCACTCCCGGTTTACCTTTAAATGAATCCTCGTACAGCTTTCCTATACTTACATATTCTGACTCATGAGAGCCACCTGACGTCTTGCTCCTGATATTCGCCGCAGCAGCTTCCCCTGTCAGCCTCATTGAAAAGTTTCTTATCTCTGCCAGTTGAGTACCATTACCACTGAGTATATCAATATCACACGTTATTACTTCCTGTAGGGAACCGTACCCGTTCTTAAACCTTATATGCCCGTAAATCTTTTGTTCCAACACGCCTTTTATAATAAGCCTTTCATATGAGAACGGCAGGAAATTTCCTCCTCCGGCCAGCCTCAGTGCTCCGGTTGCCACATCCAGCAAAGCTGGGTGAAGCTTGTAGTTGTCCAAATCAGCATTAAAATCTTGTGACATTTCAACTTCAACCAGACCTTCATCAGACCCAAGTGAAAATCTTTTCAAAGATCTCCATCTTCCTCCGAAGCTGATAAATTCTTCTGAAAGTTTTTGTCCCTCGCCGGATGCAAATACTGTCCGGCTGTTGCATCTATCCTTAAGTTCCTGAATATTATATACAGTATTGTTCCTTTCATTTGAAGCCTTGATGTTCCCCTTCACATGTAAAAGCCAGTTTGCTGTTTCAGCCTCTTCTCCGTGCGGTTTTGAGACTATACGAAAATCAAACGAACCGCCGTTTTTATTCATTACCGTAAACACATCACGGCTTTCACCTGTTTTTACCGCCAGCGGATTAAGGAAAATCACTTCACTTATCTGGGCATTTACTTCTCCGGTGATATCTTCAAAGGCAGCTCTTGCCATTTCAAGATATGTTGTACCTGCAATCGTAGGTACACCGAGGACAAGATGCTCAGACAACACCCAATCTTTATCAGGAGAAAGTTCTCCCGCATATATAATCTTTTCTGGACTATCAGATATGCACTTCCCTAATATGGGGTGCAGTTCTTCTTCCTGCAAGTCTGATACCTGTCCCAATCCTTTAGCCATACCTACACCAGGCCATCTATCCCAGTCAATTGATATGAAACGCGTACCTCTGCGCGAGTCGTGTGCATGAGCGAAGGCATCAAGGAAGGCGTTTGCAGCACTGTAATCTATTTGCCCGAATCCGCCTGTAATTGCATTGAGTGAAGAGCAGAGCATAAAGAAATCAAGTTTGCAATCTTCAAATGCTCTGTATATCTCTATAGTTCCCTGTACTTTTGGTGCAAGTACCTGTTCTGTATTTTCTTTCTTTTTAAACTGGATCATTCCGCCGCCCGGATTACCAGCAGCGTGTATAATACCGTCAACTCTTCCGAATCTGCTTTCAACCTGCCCGCGCAGGTTTTCCAGTTCATTTTTATTAGTAACATCCGCCTGACAGACAAGTATCTCTGCACCCGCTGACTGATATTGCTTTAACTTTTTTATCTTCCGGGATACTGCATTCTTCTTACCGTGACTCTCTATCCAATTATCCCAATCCGCCTGTTCAGGAAATTCTGACCTGCTGACAAGAATCAATTTTGCTTTCATCTCTTGAGCAAGGTACTCTGCAAGAACAAGCCCTATTCCACCCAAACCTCCTGTCATCAGATAAACCCCATTGTTTTTAAGTTTTACGGCAGAATTCTCTTTTTCATCCAGCTTTATTCTTTCATAGGTTTCTGTCCAGCGCTGCAGCCCACGGTATGCAACCATATCCTCATCCGAATTTGAATAAACCTCCAAAGTCAGACACTCAAGCATATCCTGTTCATCTATGCTGTCCGGTTCAGGTAACATCAGGTCTATGCTGCTGCATTTTATATTGGGATATTCCCTCGGTATAACCCTGCACGGTCCGAGATGCAATGATTTTTCCGTATAAATAGTCTTTTCATTGACTATTTTATGTAAATTGTTAACTACCACCTTTACCCGTATCATAGAAGACCATCCCTGGCTTCCGATTGCCTGCGCCAGATAGAGCATGCTATAAAACAGCTTTTCTCCACAGCCTGAAGCTTCCCCGCTTTCCACAGCCGCGTCTCCCTCTGTTATCCCGAACAGGTTTACGATTTTTGTAGGAGTTATACCCACTCCTGACATGTCTTTCAACATATTGTCATAGTGAGTATAGTTGCCGACATTAATAATGTAGTTTTTGTTATCCATCTTTCTGTATTCTTCTCCTGAAACAGCAACTATAACTTCACCCTTTTGATCCTTCAGACACTTTACAAACTTGTCGGTAAAGTAGTTTCTCTCCAACAGGACAAGTAAAACTTCGTTTCCATTTTCACTGCCGTAAGCCAAATCTTCGGTAGACTGCTTCCAAACAGGAGTATAAAACCACTCGGACAACTCTGACCGTTTCATCGCCTTTAAATTAGGTTTTTCAGTTTCTGCAGGTACAGTTTTCTTTACCCAATAAGACTGCCCTTCAAAGGGATAGGAAGGAAGAGACACACGTTTTCTCTTCTGTCCTTCATATAACCTTGCCCAATCTAGCTTCGCACCGTTTAGCCAGAGGTTTCCCAATTCATCCAATGAATACTTTCCAATATCATCATGTATTGTCTGAGAATTTGAAGAAGCTTGCTCTTCTATACTGCTGAAAATCCTACCTGAATCTTCGCCACGTTTTTCCAGAGCATCGATGGCATCTGCAATGGATGTACATATGAGAAATCTTCTACATTCAAATTCCTTTCTGCCTATTTGTAAAGTGTACGCAATGTCAGCCAAATCTGAATCCTTATTTCTCTTAAGGAAGTCTGTAAACTGTACTGTCAAGCGTTCCAGGGCTTTGTCGTTCTTTGCTGAAAGTACAAGCAGGTATTGAGCATTACAACATGTACTGCTCTCTACAGCCGGTGCTTCTTCAAGCACTGCATGAGCATTCGTCCCCCCTATGCCAAAGGAACTGATGCCTGCCCTTAAAGGACTGTTCTCACTCTTCCATTCATTAAGTGTGTTGTTAACAAAAAACGGAGTGTTTTTGAAGTCTATTTTAGGATTTGGACTTTTAAAGTTCAAACTTGGAGGTATCTTCTTATGGCGCAGTGCCAAAACGGTCTTTATCAATCCGGTGACACCTGAAGCGGCATCAAGATGCCCTACATTAGTCTTAACCGAACCAATAGCACAATACCCCTTCTTATCGGTCTTTCTGCTAAATACCTTAGTCAAAGCTTCAATTTCTATAGGGTCCCCAAGAGGAGTTCCCGTTCCGTGTGCCTCGATATAGGTAATTGTGTCCGGAGCTATACCTGACTTCGACTGAGCTTCTTCTATTGCCTTCGATTGCCCATCGATGCTAGGCGCAGTATAACCCATTTTCAATGCACCATCGTTATTTATAGCCGTACCTTTAATAACCGCACTGATGCTGTCTCCATCAGAAACTGCGTCTTCCAGTCTTTTCAGCACTACGACACCTGCACCGTTTCCACCGACAGTACCTTTTGCCTGTTCGTCAAAAGCCCTGCAGTGCCCGTCAGGTGAAAGAATCATGCCCTCCTGGTATAAATAGCCTGCCTTTTGAGGCATACGTATGCTTACACCTCCGGCAAGCGCCATATCGCATTCTCCGCTTATAAGGCTCTGGCAGGCAAGATGTACGGCAACAAGCGAGGAGGAACAAGCCGTCTGGACTGTCACACCAGGTCCCTCAAGGTTCATTTTGTATGCTACGCGTGTAGCTAAGAAATCCTTATCATTGCTTGTCATTATCTGGTAGTCGTTTGCTAAACCTTTAGAACGGTCATCCCACAGGTTTTTAGCATATGTATTCATACCCACACTAGCATATACACCTATCAAACCATTGTATTTTCCCGAATCATACCCTGCATCTTCAAGGGCTTTCCAGGACTCTTCCAGGAAAATTCTTTGCTGAGGATCGAGAACCTCAGCTTCTCTCGGATTGTATCCGAAGAAATGGGCATCAAATTTATCTATATCATCCAAAGCTCCCCATGCCTTTACATATCCCGGTTTCTTCAACACATCGGGAGCAACGCCTTCTTCCATCACCTGCTCATCTGTAAAGCGGGATATTGATTCAATTCCGTTACAAAGATTTGTCCAGAATTCTTCAATATTTTTTGCACCGGGGAATCTTCCGCTTAAGCCTATTACTGCAATATCCGTTTTACCAGTCTTTTCTTTTTTCTTTTTAGCTGAGCTGCCTTCTGTCTGAGCATCTTCCTCACCACTGATAAATCTGGCCAAAGTACTTACTGTGGGATATTTGAACAGTTCCATCATTGATATCTCTTTATTCAAAACCTTCCCGATTTTACTTCTCACCTGTGCCAACAGTAGAGAGTGGCCTCCCAAATCAAAGAAATTATCATTTACACCTATGCGCTCAAGTTTTAATACATCCTGCCATATGGCAATAAGACTCTTTTCAATTTCACTTGTCGGCGCTGCATAGTTTGTGCCTAGTTGAGGTCTAAAACCTTCAGGCATAGGCAGAGTTTTCCTGTCTATCTTCCCATTAGGCGTCAAAGGGAATGAATCCATAACCATAAACGCAGCAGGAATCATATAATCAGGCAATTTTTCCCTCAGATATTTACGGAGCTTCTCTGTGCCCAATTCCTCTAGCCCTTCCTGAGAAGAAGGAACTATATATGCGGCAAGAAATTTTTCTCCGGAATCCATTTCTTTTGCTACAACGACACTTTCCTTAACAGAAGGATTTTGGTTCAGTAATATCTCTATTTCACCAAGCTCGATCCTAAATCCGCGTATCTTAACCTGATGGTCTATACGTCCGACAAACTCAATATTTCCATCAGACCTGTATTTCACCAAGTCACCAGTCCTATATAAGCGCTCGCCTTCCTTTTCATTGAAAGGATTCGGTATGAATTTTTCCTCGGTCAATTCGGGTAAATGCAAATATCCGCGTGCCAATCCATCTCCGCCAATCAGCAATTCTCCGGGTATTCCCACAGGTACGGGATTCATTAGTTTGTCCAGAACATAAACCTGTGTATTTGCAATAGGCTTCCCAATATGAACTGCACCTTCACTGGCTTCTACCGCGGCTATTGTGGACCATATTGTTGTTTCCGTAGGACCATATACATTCAGAAGAATAGAACAACTGTCCAGCAACTGATTGGCAAGATCTCTCGGCAGCGCTTCTCCTCCGCAAAGAATCCTCAGGTCGTTTTTCCCGCTCCAGCCCGATTCGATTAGCAGCCTCCATGTGGCAGGCGTTGCCTGCATTAAGGTAATACCATGTTGGGATAACATTTTTATCAGCCTGTCACCGTCTGTAACCTCATCCCTTTGTGCTATAACCACACTAGCACCTGTAATTAAAGGCATATATAGTTCTAGTCCGGCTATATCGAAAGACAATGTCGTCACTGCCAGCAAAGCATCTTTCCGGGTGATCTCCGTTTTTTCTGCCATAGAAACCAGGAAGTTTACCAGAGCACCTTGTTCTATCTGTACTCCTTTAGGTTTTCCTGTAGAACCTGATGTATAGATTACGTAAGCAAGGTTTTTTGCATCGTATTTTCTGGCCGGATTTTCTGTACTGTACCCGGAAATTTTATCCCATTCGGTATCCAGGCCAATAATCTGAGCATTATTATCCGGTAGTGAAGCGGATAGTTTTTTTTCAGTGAGTATGATCCCCGTCTGAGAATTATCAATCATATACGCAAGCCGTTCTTTGGGAAAAATAGGGTCCATCGGCAGGTATGCGGCTCCTGCCTTGTGAATGCCCAGCAATGCAATAAGCATCTCTGTAGAACGGTCAATATAAATACCTACAATACTTTCCTGTCCTACACCATGATCTGACAAGTAATGCGCCAGTTGGTTGGAGTACTCATTTAACTCCTGGTACGTCAGGCTGCTGTTTCCACAAACCGCCGCTATTGATTCCGGTGTCTTTTCTGCCTGTATTTCAAAAAGTTCCGTCCAATTCCTTGTATCACCATTATCTTGGAAAGTATCATTCCATTTGCAAAGTAAAGTATCTTTTTCTTTCTTTGTGAGGATTTCAAGCCTGTCAAGTTCTTCCCCGGGATTTTTGATTATAGCTGACAACAATTGTTTATAGTGTCCTGCCATTCTGGTAATGGTTTCGCTACTAAACAGGTCAGTGTTATACTCAAAATCAATCGCAAGTTCTTCACCTGCTTCACGTAAATCCAGTGCAAGATCAAACCTGGAGTATCCTCCGTCTATGTCTATGGTTGAAACATTTATTTCCGATAGTTCCATTCTTGGCAGAGGTGTATTCTGCAGGCCGAACAGCACCTGGAACAACGGATTCCTGCTCATGTCACGCTTAATATGGAGTTCCTCAACAATTTTCTCAAAGGGTACGTCCTGGTTTGAATAAGCTTCCAGAGTTACCCTCTTCACTTCTTTAAGAAGTTCTCCGAAACTGCTTTTTTCAGAGAAACTAGTTCTCAACACCAAGTTGTTTGTAAAGAACCCTATTAATCCTTCTATATCTTTTCTGTTCCTGTTTGCAATAGGTGAGCCTACAATTATATCCGTCTGCCCTGAATAACGGTACAGCAGGACTTTAAACGCTGCCAGAAGTACCATAAACAGTGTAGCATTCTCTTTTCTCGCGTAACTCTGGAGCTCCCGCACCATTTCCGCGGGGATTATACCTGTGAATTTTGCACCGTTATATGTCTGTACCGCAGGCCGCTGTTTGTCAGTCGGGATATCCAATACGGGCAATATTCCTCCCAGTTTGCTTTTCCAATAATTCATCTGCCTATTTATTGAATTATTCTGCATTCTATCTATCTGCCATTGTGCAAAATCCATGTACTGAATACTTAATTCAGGTAATTCCTCTCCGGTGTTATGAAGCAGTGCTTCATAGCATGCAAAAAGCTCTTTTAGAAGTATTCCGAAAGACCAGCCGTCAAAAACTATATGGTGTACTACCAGTATAAGTATGTGTTCATTTTCATCAAGGCACAATAATGTACCTCTTAGAAGGGGAGCCCGCTCAAGGTCAAAAGGTTTCATCGCCTCACCAGTTGCTATAACCAAGGCTTTCTTATCCCTTTCCTTTTCTGGAAGGCTCTTTAAGTCTATGTATTCCAGAGTTATGTTTATGTCAGGATTCAGTACCTGAACGGGATTTCCATTTTCCTCAATGAATGATGCCTGCAATACCTTATGTCGTTTTATAACCGCATTCAGGCTTTTTGAAAGTATGCTCTTTTCCAGCTTCCCCTTAAAGGAAAGGGCCGTATAAAGATTGTACTGACGGCTGTTTGCATTCAGGCGGTCCAAAAACCATAGTCTCTGCTGACCGAAAGAAAGGGGCAATGTTCCCGTCTTTCCGGAAATGGGCACAATCTTGTCAAAGGTATTCTCTTCAGTACGATTTGAGTTGCTTATAGCATTAGCCAGTTTTTCTATTTCGGGATTGTCAAAAAGCTCAGACTGATCCAGTTCTACTCCAAAAACATCCCTTATCCTTGATATCAATTGGGTGATACGCAGAGAATCACCACCCAATTCAAAGAAATTATCTCTCGTTCCTATTTCTTTAATATTTAGTACTTCAGACCATATAGCCACGAGTTTTTCTTCGATAACATTCTTTGGTGCCTCGATTTTCCTCTTGCTGAATTCATCGGCCATAAGGGTATGTATTTCATGCTTTATTGAATCGTATTCTCCCTTGATATAGCTTTCTCTCAGCTTAAATCTTTGTACCTTTCCGCTGGTAGTTTTGGGAATGTTTTTAACCGGAATCACCTCAGAAACCTCAATTCCCATTTTCTGGTTTATTATCCTTTTAAGATTTATCACAAAAGGAATGAAGTTCTCTACTTTTGACTTGAATATAACGAATAAAATCAGTTCATCACACTTCAATTTTTCGTTAAATACTCCGGTGGCAGCTATTTTCCCAAGCTCTATTCCATCTATGCATTCACCAACCCGCTCAATATCATGGGAATAATAGTTTTGTCCTGCTATAAATATTACATCCTTTGCACGGCCTGTAATTACAAGACGCCTATCCCTCATAAATCCTAAATCGCCAGTATTTAGCCATCCGTCTGCTGTAATCAATTGTTCTGTTGCTGCTTTATTATTATAGTAACCAGAAGTTACATTTCCGCCTTTAATCTGAATATATCCTATCCTGTTTTCGCCTAAATCGTAGTTTTCTTCATCACATATACGGACATGGCAGTTGTATATGGGATATCCTACATCTATGAAAGTAACTGCCTTGTTGTCTTCTTTCGGAATATCAACAACTTTTTCACCGACTTTCAAAGAGTCACGGCTTAACGTATGATATTTGAATTTTTCCTCAAGATTTGGGAAGGTAACTGCAATAGTTCCTTCCGCGAGCCCGTAAACAGGAAACATTGCATTTCTGTTCAGCCCATAAACTGACATTTTATCAAGGAATTCATAACACAAATCCATGGAAATAGGCTCGGCTCCATTATAAATCAGCCTGACCCTTGATAAATCCCACTTTCTGTTTTCATCAGGTTGGTAAAACTTTAAAAAATGTTTGTACCCGAAATTCGGTGAATAGAGTAATGTAACTTTATGCTCGCTTGCTTTTTGCATCCAGAGCGAAGGATGTCTTATAAAAAGCGTAGTCTGAATGTTATATTGGTTTATACATGCAATTACGTCCTTGATATGAGTACCGATCAATCCCATATCATGAGTAAGTGGCATCCAGTTCAGACCCACGTCATTTGAATCTATGCCTACCCATTTAATAACTGAGTATAAATTTGCAAGTACATTACTGTGTGTGATTATTACACCTTTAGGATCACCTGTAGAGCCTGAGGAAAATTGAATAAATGCTATGTCTTCAGGACTGGAACAGTAAATTTCCCCGAGATTTTCCGTCTGTATCAGAGAATCTACAAAAGCAGCTCTCTCCTTGATTATACTCATCTTTCCTCTAAGGCCGTTCTTTTCGGCAAAAGCATCCAGCTTACCTAAAAAATCGGCAGTTGCGATAATTCTGGGGTTATTTAATACACCCCATATCTTAAATAGTTTCATCTTGTGCTCATCGTTAGTACCTGTAGTAACCGGCACAGGTATCATGCCCCCAAGAATACAGGCCCAGAACGTATAAACAAATCTTTGATTGTCATCAATTTGGAATATTACCTCATCGCCTCTTTTAAAGCCGGCCTTCTGAAAATCATATAAAAGCCCTAGGGCTGTGAAATACAGTTGTTTGTAGGAAACGAAAACTTCTTCCGTATCTCCCAGTATAAAAGTAATTCCTTTATTCTCCTCGCTTTTCCTTGCTATAATCAATTCTGTCAAAGTTCTGTAATCGGACATTTACTTTACCCCCACTTTAAGATCTTAATTGATTATCATTATGTTTGCGTTCATATAGATTACTGGAAAGCTTCAATCTTTTCAAAAACTGGTTTGTCCGGATTTTTTCTTATGCTTTTAGGGCGGAAAAACACCTCAAGCGAAAGTGTGTCCGGTTGAACGATTACCATTTGAAGGGTCATTTTGCTGTATACATCTCCACTTTCTGAAAACACTCCGGGAGAACCATTACTAAATGAAGCTATACCTTTTAGCTCCTCAGCTGATATTGTAGGCCCTTTAAGCTTGAATTGCTCTTTTATATTTTCCCATCTCTTAGTATTGTATTTATTTGCATTGTGATTATCATTATTGCCGTATAATACAAATGAATTAACTGCAGCAATTGCGTCACTGATTCCCCAAGCTATACCCTTATTCAGCCTTGAATCAGCATTCCTTATTTCACGTTTTACTCTGTTATTATCCGATCCATTACCGCTGAAGTTGTTTTCAAGAATGATGCTTCTATCCGGATCAGAAAAACCTATTACATGGTTAAAGGCATAAAGCTTCTTAGAATCCTTCAAATATTCGGCAACCTCATCCATTTTCTTATAATTTTCCAAAGCATAACGAAGATCCAAGGTATATGAACGCCTTCCTTCTGAAGAATAAGCTGCGTTAGTTCCGGCATCCAGAATTCCTGCAAACACCTTACTGTCGTTAAAACCTGTAAGCGTCCCGATATATCCCATATATCCTATAGAACATATTTTTCTGTCAGGATATTTGAGAGTAATAACCGCCTGAATCCGCGGAAGCTGATTGACACTCCCTCCATACCATTCAAGATTCCTGGAGGTTATGGTTTTGTGAGTCTCGGACCTTGATCCGAATACAGATATATAGCTGCATTGACTCCCTCGTACTACATCTGCGAAAAGATTGAAAATGAAAAATTCATCCTTGGAGACCTTGCCGTCATTCCACTTATTTTTATTACCGCCCGAAAAGACTGAAGCCATTCCTCCTATCTCTTCGGTGTATTCAGGATTGATCTGTGGTTTTATATCTTCCATCCTAAAAAAGACATAAGGATAGTCATACTTTGTAACATTTTCTGCTATATACGAATCAACAAGGCTCTCATACTCAGGTACCATTTGCAGGATACCCTTTGCAAATGCCTCTCCTATCTGCCACCGGGTCAATCCACAGTCATAGTCTATAACAACATCATAATAGTTTCCTTTATCGACAATACTTACACCT
The DNA here is from genome assembly GCA_026414765.1 of Clostridia bacterium. Lineage (NCBI taxonomy): Bacteria > Bacillati > Bacillota > Clostridia > Clostridia bacterium. The sequence continues at coordinate 97,842 of JAOAIJ010000047.1, forward strand.
TTTGCATGATAATCATCTTTATGTGAAGAAACAGGTATTTCACCGCTACATCCCACCAGAAAAAGTAATATAAATACAAGGCATACAGATAATAACCTCTTAACCATTCTAGCAACCCCTTTATATCATTCTAAGAAAATAATCGTACTTTTTTCTCAATTCATTACGCAATTACTGTCACCAGATCATCCGCATCCGTCTTTTTCTTGTTTTCGATAATCTGTCCTGTTTCCATCTTTATAAGCTTATCTGCCTCCCCGAAATACCGGTCATCATGGGTAATGGCAATAATCATCTTACCTCGTGCTTTAAGTTCCGGAAGCAGTGTCTTATAAAAGAATCTTCTGAATTCAGGATCCTGATCCGCCGCCCATTCATCAAAAAGGCAAGCAGGCTTGTCTTCAAGATAGCTTATGAGCAGGGCCAGTCTCTTTCTTTGCCCTGTCGACAGCTTTATTGTGTTAAAGGTACCGTTATTTACCTGTACCTTATCACTAATGCACAGGATATCCAAATACTTTTGAATTTCCTCTTGCTTCTTTTCATAATCAATTCCATACATTTTATTGAACAGATAAAAGTCGCTGTAAATAATAGAAAAATTATTAGCTAAGGTTTCAGAATCCACCTCTTGCCCATTTACCGTAATTGATCCTTCATCCGGTATGTATAAACCGGTTATCAGTTTAGCCAAGGTTGACTTTCCACTGCCGTTTCCTCCGGAAATAAAAACAATTTCTCCTGATTTAAAGTCACACTCAACAGGTCCGATAGTAAAGTTCTCCCCATTATTGTTTTTATATTGGTATTTGACACCCTTAAGGTTTATTTCCAGTTTATCCGCATATCCATCTTTTACGGTCTTGTCTGCATTATTCTCTATTAACGAAATCTCCTTTATAAACTGGTTTATCCTTCTCCAGCTGACCATAACCCGCATGATACCAGGTACCAGGAAAATCTCCTGGTTTATTATCCCACCCATGTACAAGTAAACCAGTACATAGTTTCTTAAGGTATTACTTTGTAAATTAGGGAATATTAAAGGGAATGTAAAGACAACAATACCCACAACTCCTATATATAATATTTCTCCCAGTATTGAGACACCCACAAATTTAAATTCGCCCTCAATACGTGTATCTCTGTAATCCTGACAGCTTTGTTGAATATCGTTTCTGAATTCATGACGTTTTCTTCTATTTACATAAATTTCTTTAAAGCCGTTTACCATATCATTTATATACTTGAAAAATACATTCTGAATGTCCCTGTTCTGTTCAAACTTCTTTTCGGCAACCTGGCTTACCATAAGGAATAAGCCTACAGATAAAGCTATCATTAATACTGAACAAAGCATTCCATATATATTAAGTGTTCCTAAATATATAAAACAGGTAATCAGAGTTATTACGCCAGTCAATCCATTGACAAAAGCATTTACAAAACCGCTCACCGTCTCTGTATCGTTATTCAGCGCAGCGTGTATTTTACCTTCTTCTAAAGATTCAAATTTATCATAGGGAGCCTTAATAACCTTGTTAATTATTTCAATACGCTTTTCATATACAAGGGAGCTGGTGATAGTAATCAACTTTTTTCTTACAATCATAGCGCTTACAGTAAATAGCAATATCCCAAGCAGATAGTATAAATATAATCCGCTTTCTATTCCTGCTCTTCTGCTGTCATCTCCCATTATTCTGTTGAGTGCCGCGTTTATTATAAAGATTATTATTGAATTTCCCATAGCACTTAATATACTTAAGACTATAATCATAAAGTAAGGCCTGTCATTTTGCTTAACAAAAAAGTAGGATAATATAAAGTACAAATAGAACAACGGTATTACTACAGACAAGCATGTAACCGCCTTAATTAGCGAAGAAGGCCCAAACTCATCTATCATTTCCCAGGTTATACCGTTAAACAGAGTAGATGGGGCATTATATAGACAAAAAGCTATTCCTGCCATTAAAAAAATAGAAAATAGTAAGGTAGCTATACCTCTTAAGCCTTTTCCCTCAAACTTCCTCTTTTTGGTGAAGATTTCACCTATCAGAACTGCCATGTAATAAACTGTTACTAAAACAAATGCTATAGAAACAAAAATCATTGTAAATGACAATCCGCTATCCAACACAAAAACCACCCCTTTTACCAGTTGTTGTTAACTAAGTATTGATCTGAACAACATTTTCTCTTAATGTACATTCCGTTAAAGTACTATTAATAATTCCTGTTATCTCTTTAATATAGTCATGTATAAAAAAGTGGCCTCCATTGAATTCACTTATTACGATTTTATGTGCCGTATGCTTTTGCCACTCAAACATATCACAACCGGAAGTAATTTTATCTGCATTTCCATTTAGTACTGTTATTCCGCAATTGAACCTAACATTCTCTTCTACATACTCATACCTTTCGATCAGTCTGTAGTCGGCCCTTAATATCGGAATAAAGATTTGGGCAAACTCCCTGTTCTCAAATACCTCACCGGGTGTACCCCCTATTTTGAGGATTTCTTCCTTGAACCTATCGTCCGGAAGCATATGCAGCAATTCTTCATCCTTTTTTACATGTGGCGGATATCTGCCGGACACAAAAATGTGCAGAGGATCCTTACCAGATTCCATCTTGATCCGTTTACATATTTCATAGGCAATAACACTGCCCATACTATGACCATAAACAGCAAACCGGCGTCCTTCAATAAAACTGCTGACAGTTTTATACATGTCATCTATTGCTTCAGACATGTTATCATAAAAGTGCTCCCTTATCCTTTTGCCTCTACCCGAATATTCAACAGGTACGAGTTCAATGCAGTTGTCAACAAAGGCTTTCCACTTGTTGTATACAGTCGATGAACCCCCGACATAAGGAAAGCAAAACAATATCATTTTTTCCATCAGTTCCTCCCATCTGCTTTCAAAATCAACGCTGAAAGTATCAGTCCATAAAAATCATGTTTACTTCAGCAAAATCTATGGTACAATAATATATGGCAATGCAAAGTAGCATAAAGCTATTAGCCGCTGACCCATAAACCATCGATTCCCGCCAAGAAGCCGTATGTTTATGGGTCCCTTTATTTATAACGATTTAGCCAACTATATTCTTTTTCTCAAAGCTCCTGTACTCCATAACTTTTGATGTGAGATTCTTTAGGTTAAATGCATCTACATATCTTTGTATCCCGGTCTTTATATTGTTTTTTACATACTCCTCGGGATTTTTCATTATGTTTAGTTTTTTAACATTTGCGAACAGAGTTTTACGTGCTGCTTCCAGTTCATCCTTGCTATAAAAATAATGCCCACATACTTTTATCATCAACTCTTTAAATTCCGGGTTGTCAATCGAATCCATGCCAGCATCTTTGTTCAATGACCACTTAGCCCATTTATTAGAACGTGTAATGTGAGAAAATATTATTGGTAGGAAATTTGATCTGTCAACCTTCTCTATATTATTCTCAGAAAAGTATGAGTCCTCCATCATGGCCAGTTTTATCAATGCATCGGTTTCCAGTTTTCCAAACTCCGGAGCAACATTTGCCATCCCTATTCCTAGTTCGGGATGCATTTTTAGGCATTGTGAATCTAAATAGTCCGCATTATGTTCTTTTAGTATCATTCCATATTTTTCAGAAATCTTTTTCAATTTTTCAACAATCTCAGGGTTAAAGCTCCCTACATTTTTATCCATACGTGTAAGAGTGCCGGTATTTCCTACTATAAAGACAGGCTTTGGCAATTTATATGTGCTAATCTGATTCATAATCAAATCCACAAAATATTTAAATTCATTTATTACAGAGCAAATACTGCTTGTTTCTTCAAGACTGATTTCATAGTATAGGCCTTCTTTCCGCCTTTTGAGCCTGTATTCCTCAATTGCTTTCATGAGGTATATTGCCCTGTCTATGGCAACATCATAGGGAACCATCCCGGAGTAATTCGGATCCCTTGATGTATCTATGTGCAAAAAGTTAAATCCTGCATCTATATCTGCCTTATATGAGTCAAGGGCATTATTCATACTTGTTTCTACAGGGATTTTATTCATTAATTCTTCATCTCTTTGCCATGGTCCCCCATGATCCCTGCACTTAAACAGCAGACCATTAAACTCTAGTTTCTTTGTCACTTTTTCTATATAAGAGCTGAATTTGCGCTGATCCCACGTTTCCACATAACCATACCCAAATTCGCTCCTGTCAATTTGATTTCTGCTGGCTATAAAAAAAAGCGGAAAATCATTTTCTATTGCAGATTCAATTGATGCATCTACTACTGTCTTACTCATTGGACCAATTCCCAATAACGTTGTCTTTTCCTTTAAGAATCTGGAGATTTCGATTAGCTGAATTAATCCTATTTCATTCATATTATCTGCCCCCTTAGTTTATACAGTATAAATAATCTTCAAAACTATCCTGTTTTGGCCCTATTAAGTTTATAGTTTTCATTAGGATGTTTTAAGATTTTTAAACCAACTGTATATGTAGTCGTAGTCGTTATTAAACAGTAAAGAACCTGCAGTAACTGCATCTGCTCCACTTTCATACAGTACCGGAACCGTTTCTTTTCTAATGCCTCCATCAATCTGAATTTCTATATTGTAATTTCCCTTGTTTAGAATATCTCTTAATATCCTTATTTTTTCATAAGTGTCAGGTTCAATGGATACACCCTTTATTCCTATTTTTGTACCCATAATAATTACATACTCGATTGATGGCAGGTATTCCAGTATTTCTTCACATTTTTCTTCGACTTTCAATGCAATCCCGGCTTTTTTGCCTTTACTTTTTACATAACTTATTGTATCCGTCAGGGACTTACATGTCTGAGGGTGAAATATAAAAATATCTCCACCTGCATCGATAAACTGGTCAAGCATTTCCTCAGGATTCTTGACCATAAGATGGATTTCAAAAGCTTTTTCTGTAAAATGCCTTAACGATTTTACGATATCAGCTCCGAACAGAAGATTTTGGACAAAATGGCCATCCATAATATCGAAATGAAACGAATCGCAGTATCTTTCAACTTTTTTGATACTGCCTCCCAGATCTGCTAAATCAGCAGACCACAAAGAACCTGATATACCCAGTTTTTTTCTAGTCATAAACTTAATCTACCGTACCTTTCTAGTTTTTAGATATTCCAGCAAACCTTCATGGCAGCTGTGCACACCATTCCAAACAACTATGTTGTAATCTTTTAGCAAATCTTCGGGACTTATTTTTCTGAATGAAATAGAACGTGATTCTTTTGGAAGAGCAGTACTCATGTATTGATCAGAACCATCACTTGAGACGGAAAAACTATCTCCCCAAACTTCAATTTCATTATGATTTGAAACGATGACTTCCTTTAATACTTTTTTTCTATACTGTTCATCCCCTGCAAATATCCGGGATAATAATAAACCTTTTGTCACGCCCTTAATGTTGAAATCAATTGCAAATGCACCTGATGAGTGCGGTTCGATTTGGAGACATTCCTTTTGGAATAATAATTTTGCTTTTCTTATGATTGGTATTCTGATATCGTCAATATTTTCATTTAGTGCATATATATCAGAACCGGTTGGAAAATCCTTGAGACTTAAGCCATTAACAAAATCAATAGAAATTTGTACTTTTCTATCATCGTACATAACAAATCTCGGATCACCACCTGTTTTCCTTTTAAACTCATCAATATCCATAAAAGGCAGGGGTTTTATCCCATACTCTTCCATTATGCAGTTGACAACACATCTCCACTTTTTGTGATTAAATTCACCCTTATAGTCGTCCAGTATACTGAAGTACGGTTCTTGTATCAGCTCTCCAGAGCTATCGAAACCATATAATTCAGAACCATTGCAATGCCCTACCAATACCCCTTTCAGCAACTTCTTATCTATGAATTGAATTACCCTTTGTAGTATATTTGCTATACTTTGTCCTGATATCAATATAAGAATTTTGCCTTCGGCCAACAATTCTTCCAATTCATAAATCATTTCCGGTAAAACATCTCTAAATACTTCTGCTATAGTATCATCTACGTCTGAGACTATGACTTTTACTGATTTATTCCAGCATATAGTTCTATTGTCCGTAAATTAACCCTCCTTAATGGATGCCGATATTTGTTCCGTCTACGGCAGTTTTTCCATGAAAATAAAAAAGCAACGCAAAATAAAATAAAGCTATTAGCCGCTAACACACAAACCACCGATTCCCGCCAAGAAGCCATATGGTTTTAGTGCCTATTTACTACGCTTAACTTCCAATGAATACTTTAAACTGTTTTGCAGGTAACTTATTATTGCAATAATTTCTTCTCTTGCTGGTAACTCCCGAAAAAGCTTTATGAAATTCTACTTTTTGTAACATATTGAATTAAAATATATCATTTTTCCCCATATCTTTTCAATTTGAACTGATATTAACATTTTGCAATAGTTTAATTCTAACACTATTTTTTGTTAATTTCTGTTCAAAATTTTCAGATATTGTTTAAAATTTTTACATGTTTAACCTTTTCTAAGAATTTTTATACCATTTTTCCAAACCAACATTGCATATTATAATTCTTTAGTATAAAATATTCGATATATATTAGCACTTTCTGGTACGTATGTTAATTATCTACTAATCTTTTTATCTAAATTTACTAAATAATAACGCTTTATGTAAAAAAAACAATCATTTTATATATTTTAACAACGAATGCCATATTATGCAATATATTTCATGTTAATTTTTTGGAGGTTTAGAAATGGATAGCAATAATTCGATAAAAAAAAGCCTGCTAATGAAAGATCCGCCTGTTACTTTGTATCCTCACATTGCAAATAAACTTTCAATATTACTAAATTATGAGGAGACTCTGCCGTGGTTTTACAGTAACTTTATACAGATGTGGGCCAGTAAAAGTGGTCCCAAAGGTTATTGGGCTGACTTTTCCATGTTTTCAAGAAACAGGTTCTGCCCGTTTTTCAAGGTTTCCCTCATAAATAGAAAATTTATGGAAAGCAAATGGGATTCAATTATTGACTTTGTAATTGAATCTATTGATTTCGGTTTCTACGTTTACCTGAATATCGATACCTATTACATTCCTGTGTATGAAAACTACTTAAAGCAGCATAGCAGACATGATATTTTCATTTATGGTTATGACAAAGAAAAGAAAATACTAAATACAGCTGATTTTTTCATACTTCAGAAGTATTCCCATGCTGATGTGGGTTTTGATGACTTTGAACAGTCCTATGTTAATTATCACCTTACAGGAGAAGCCGACTTTGTGCATGGAATAGAACTTTATACCTTTGAAAAAGAGGAATATAAATTTGATATATATAATACTGCAAAATCAATTAATGAATTTCTTCTTTCTAAAAACACCATGATAGCATCTGATTGGGAAGTATTCGACGATAAGGATGACATTGTTTATGGGCTTCAGGTATATGATGTGTTGCACGACTACCTTTTAAAGGTATACAAAGGTGAAACATACCTCGACATTAGACCTTTTCATATGCTGTATGATCATAAAACTATTATGCTGCAAAGAATAAAGTATCTGGAAAAATCCAATTACTTAAGTAGCACCGAACAACTCACAAATGCTTACAGCGAATTGCAAACACAATGTCTGTCAATACGTAATAAAATTATAAAGGCACTGTTGCTGGAAGATGTGAGCATACTGGAGAAAAGCCTTAATAAATTAAAAATGATTTCAGAAAAGGAAAAATGGGCTATGGAAACTATGCTTAATTCATTGAAATAGCATGTATTACAGCATAAAGCTGATAAGAAATATTTATAACGGTATTACCTTTTTTAAGTTATGCAACGTTGACTGCACCAAAATGGATGCTCTGCAACCATTTGGTGCAGATTTATTTTATAAACGCTTTCCTGGAAATAATATCTGATTTCTGTCACGCCTCTCATATACCCGATAAACCTGCCTTTTTCGCAATATATGTGGTGAATTTCCGTTTTGTTTAGAGTATCGTATACACATTAATTATAAATATTTACATCATTGTAAATATAATGTATCATTGTAAATATAAGGGTGGGAACTATCTATAGGTAAGTAACTATATCTTTATAATTCTTATCGCTACCGTACGGTAAAACTTCTTTAGTGGCACATCTTAGTATTTCCAGCCATATACTTAAGCACCACATTTGAAATTCCACTTTATTATTAAAACACAGGGGGTAGCCAAAAGTTGTAAATGCCTGCTTTTCGGCAGGCGCACGGCTGACGCAGCTATCATATAAAAAAATTATGTGTAAGAAAGGATTATTATGAAAAAGAAAATTTTTAGTATCATGATTGCACTAACTTTTCTCATAGTGCAAATGCCTCTTGCAGTTGGGCCATGGGGTGTCCAAAGGGCTTATGCAGCAGGAATCACAACACTGGTATCCAAACACACCTACAAAATTATAAACAAACGCAGTGGAAAAGCATTGGATGTATTAAATGCCTCTTGTGACGCTGGGGCTAACATAATCCAATGGGGTTACGGGGGAGGAGACAGCCAGAAATGGATACTTGAGGATGTTGGCGGCGGGTATTTTAAAATTATAAACAAAGGCAGCGGAAAAGCATTGGATGTAAGTGGAGGCTCTTATGACAATGGAGGTGACGTAATCCAATGGGGTTATTGGGGAGGAGACAACCAGCAATGGTCGGTTCAAGCAGATAATGGATACTATAAAATTATAAACAGGCGCAGTGGAAAAGCATTGGATGTAAGTGGAGGCTCTTATGATAATGGAGGTGACGTAATCCAATGGGATTATTGGGGAGGAGACAACCAGCAATGGATACTGGAAGATATCACACTGGATGAAGCGGCTACACAGTTATACCCGGTTAAACTGCGTACTGACAGCTATAATGGCAAGTATATTTTCTGTTCCTCGGATAAAGAAGGCGATGACTATGTCATAGAAGCACATACAGATTCAACCGATGAGAGAAACGACTTTTTTATAGAAAAGAAGGGCAGCAAATATCGGCTTGTGACTCGTCAAGGATATATCTTCCGCTCTTCGGATGAAGAGGGTGGGGATTATATTATGGAGGCACACTGGAATAAATATTCCGACACCAGGACGGAGTTCACCATCGAGCAGCTCAGCAACGGCAAGTATAGAATCTGTTATGACGAAGGATATCTTTTTGTATCATCTACTCTGTCGGGTAATGATAATTATGTAGAGGCTGATTGGAATAAAACCACCGACCCCAGGGCTGAATTTTCATTGGAAGTAATAGACCCTTACTTCAACTATGCCTCATGGATGGAAAAAACAAAAAATGATATAGGAAACAAAAAACTTTGGGAGATTACAATGCCCGGTGCGCATGATTCCGGTACCTGGGACTTAAAACCTGCAAAATATGTAGGTAATACTGGGGATTCAGCAACAGCAAACCTAGATCCCGATGCTGCTATAAGAATGGCCAAAACACAAGATTGGAATATCAAATATCAATTAGCTAGTGGGGCAAGATATTTTGACATGCGGGTTTCTTATGGATATTATCATGTTCTTGGCTCGCCTACCGGATCCTTTCATAGAATAGATGATGGTAAATATTATACACAGCATACAGTTATAGGCTCTGATTATGAAGAAGTACTCAGCCTGGTTAAGGAATATCTTGACAGTTCACCAAAAAAAGAATTAATTATACTGAATTTTTCTCATTTTGAGAATTTTGGCGCTGCTCAGCATTCTAGGTTCCAGCAGTTGATTAGCACCAAGTTAGGGAACTATATTTATAAAGGAAATAACATTTTAGGTACTACATATAATGATTATGTTTCAAGCGGTTCCAAGGTTATTATAAGATATGACGATGAAGATCATGAAGACACCAGCAATGGCTTCTACAGCCCTGATGAAATACCTCTTTTTGACGATTACGCAAACAAAAACAACCATACAGATGTGATGAACGACCAGCTCTCCAAGCTTCAAACAAACTACGGAGATCCCTATCACATGTTCCTTTTGTCATGGACCCTTACACCAACAATTACGCAATACATTGAGGCAGGTACAATTTACCCAAACAGAACAATAAAAAAGCTTTATCATGAGGATGATTGGTATCCGACAACAAACAATCTGGAAAGCTTTGTATCAAATTATGGAAATTTTAAAATGAACATCCTTTACACTGACTTTTGCAATACCGGCCTTACCGATATATCGATGAAAGCCAATCGCTTGGAGGGAACTAACTACGCACTAACTGCAACTGTAACTGCAGATAGTGAATTCAGTTCAAATACTGGCGCTTCAAATGCTGTTGATGGGCACTGGGCGCAAGAAGCCGGAGATTGCTGGATATCTACCGGTTCCACCTCGTCCCACTGGTTAAAATTGGATTTTGGTCAAGCCGTAACAATCGACCTGTTTAAAATCAGGCACGCCGGTGCAGCTACCAGAGACTTCAAAATACTGGGGAGCGACGATGGTACCACCTTTACGAGCATCAAAATTATAGCCGGCAATATACGGAGTGAAACACATCATCCCATAGCATTTCCAAAACCTTATAGGTATGTGATGCTCTATATAACCAACCCGAACGGAGGGTACGACAACTATGCCAGAATTTTTGAGTTTGAAGCGTGGAATACATTATCGACTAACACGACTCCAGACCCTGGTCCTCAAACAGTAAATCCAATCTACGATGAAGCAGCGGTTACTGCGGCTGCGGATAGTGAATACAGCTCCAATTTTGTTGCTTCAAATGCTGTGGATGGGCAGTGGGCACAAGAAACCGGAGATTGCTGGATATCCGGTGCTTCCAGCTCAACCCATTGGCTCCAACTGGAGTTCGATGGCTGCATGTATTTCAATCGGTATAGAGTCAGGCACAGCGGTAATGCAAATTTAGTCACAAGAGATTTTAAAATACAAGGGAGCAACGATGCATTCAATTGGACGGACCTTAAAACTATAACGGGCAATACGAGCAGCGTGACGGAGCATGAGGTATATTACCCGAACTCATACAGGTATGTGAGGCTCTACATAACCAAGCCGAACGCGGACATAGACAATCATGCAAGAATTTATGAGTTTGAAGCATATTATGTTGACGATGGCGAGGGATTTTAGCAAAAGAACCAATTTGATTCAAAAAAGCTCCGGGCAAATTTGTCCGGAGCTTTTTTTTAACAATTATCCAGATTTTACGGGTTTAGAAAAATCCTCTTATCATCATTGTAAAACCAAATCCTCCTATTGGAATCCCAATAACGGCACCGATTATAGTAAGGCTTAATACTGCACCTACTATCATCAATGCTACTCCGAGCACAGCTGCCACTATTCTTCCGGCCAGCTTCAGAATCATTTCAACTATACTATATAATGCAACAAATGGCCAAAAAATCAGTGGCGTACTTCTATAATACATCATCAGCACCCTTTCGTTTCGTGATTTCAATATAATATACTGAAATTTAGTATAAAAGTCTGAATGTATTATATAGAATTTTATCCAATTTTATAACATATAAATTATTAATATTACTTGTTCTATAATTGAATATTATCGCAAAATAAAAACCACCCAATTAAGAGTGGTTTATTAATATTTTAGTCTGCTTACGTATATGCTTATTTTTGCTTTGCTTTCAAAGCTTTTAATACTTCTATCTGATTCTTAATCTTTGCTTTTAAATCATTGAGCTTACTTACCAGACTGCTATATTTCCCACTGGAATCCTTATCCACCTTTTTCCCAAGATCCTTCAGACTCTTCTCTATTGCTGACAGTTTGTTTGATAATGCATTAAGCTTACCTGTAGTTCCATTTACAAAACCGTTTATATTTGTTTCTTTAACCTTTATAGCAGAATCGGTAACTGTTCCAATAGCAGCTCCTGATGTCGTACCGATTGCACTGGTCGTAGTGTTTACTGCACTGTTTGTAGTATTGATTGCACTATCGGTTGTGCTTATTGCAGTACTTGTAGGTACACTTACAGCAGTACCCGTGGTAGCTATAGCTGAATCTGTGGTAGTACTTACAGCTGTACCAGTCGTATTAACTACTGTGCCTGATGTGTTAACCGCAGATCCTGATGTGTTAACTGCTGAACCTGATGTGCTAACCTTTATGACAGAATTGATTTCATTTATTATCTTGTTAGTATCTGCTTCAACTTTTGTCAGATTTTTTTCTATAGCTGCAAGCTGGTTAAGTATATCATTTTTAGCCTGGGGCTTCTTTCCTTTACTATCTTTGGATGATTTATCATTCTTCGATGATGATTTGTTATCCTTCGATGATGATTTATTTTCCTTTATTTCCTTTTTTGTTTCGGCTTTTGGAGTTTCTACAGGTTCTACCTTTTTCTCCGGTGTTTTTGCTTTTTCCTCTACCTTTACCTCGCTACTCTTAGGACTATTACCATTGCCGGGTTTTGCCGCGACTCCAAATGGTATGGAAGCAAGGACAGCGACAGCTGTAGCAATTGAAAGTAATTTGTATGATTTTATTTTCATTTTTGACCCTCCCTTAGTAAGTTTTGTACTATATGTATTCGTAAGGAGAAGTCGAAAAAAGGGGTAAAATAAAAAAATAGGTAAAAAGGCCTAATTTTTTATTTTTGCATAAATATATAAGCCGCAAACTTTTTAGTTTGCGGCTTATATGGCCTGCCCGAGACGACTCGAACGTCCGGCCAACGGATTAGAAGTCTGTCTAGTTTAGTTTTTGATAATCTTTACACAACACGGTTATATCAACGTCTGTGTAGTCTGATTATTTAAACAATTTGTCGCGTATTACTCAACATTTAGACAAGGAGATAAAATTTAAAACACTTTATTAACGCTAAGATTGGTAAAACGATTGGTACCTATTATACTTCAAATGTATGTTTTATTGATTCTAGTATCATTTGTTTCATAGAAATCTTATCGTATTTCTCGCGTTTCTTAACTAAATCTTTCAAAATATTAGTATCAATTCCAGCTTCAGCTATTTTATCAGACAACATATTATAAATTTCTGAATATTCATCCCATGCTTTAATATACCTATTGTTGAGATTATCCATTCTAAGATCCTCCAAAATTATTATAGTTGCATTTCTTGCTAAGTTAATGACTTAAGTTAAGATTTGTTCTAAATGAACCAAAAGGATAATCATGCAATTTTACTCTTCATTATTAAAATAATATTGTTTACATGATAAATTTATTGTATTACAATTAAATTGCATGATGCATCCTTTATGGTTGCGATTGTATAAAGAGACTCGTTAGTCCACCAAGATTTGCCGGGTCTCTTTTATTTTAATGAAATACGTATACCCAAATAACGTCACCCCCTACTTAGTTATTATCGAAAACGCTAAATCGTTTATCGAATGTTAATGTTTTTTAATTTCGATATGCGTTTTTGTGTTTTTACTAACTACTAAAGAATATAACATAATAAGGAAAATAATGCAAAAAGAAAGAATAGAATAATTTCGACATAAATTGACAAAGAAGTATTTTATTCGATGTAATATGACAAAACAAACATAAAATTCGACAAGATGTTTTGGAAGCGTTAATCATGTTTTATAGACTGTTAAGCATTGTTTACAATTTTTTTATCAAATCTATGATTTCATTTTTCTTACTTTCCAAACTAGTACTATTTATATCCTTCTCTATTAAGCTTGTTAAGTACTTACCCATCTTTGATCTTGGGAAACTCAATAGCTTATTTATTGCTTTTTCTCCGTAAATTGTTGCATTAAAATTCCTTTTTACAATCTCTTTTTTAACATTCAAATTAATCTACCTCCATTTCCAGTATATATTAACATAGATTTATTAGTTTTTCAATATGTGCGCATAGAAAATATTTTTGCGCTTACATATTGATTGTATATATTTATTATGGTATATTATAGAAAAGTTTGTCAAAGGAGATTTTCCTTATGCTTTCAATAGCAATATTAGATGATGATGAAAATATTCTTAATGATTACAACAAAAAGATTTCGAAATGGCTAAAGAAAAACAGTATTAAGGGTGAAATAGTAATATCAACAAATGATCCTCAAGTGTTTTTGAGGGAATTGAGAGAAAAACAGGTGAATGTATGTATTATTGATATCAACTTAAAAAGTGAAGTTAATGGAATGTACATTGCAGAATGCATAAGAAAAGAAGGCCTGCCAGTAGAAATAATATTTAGTACTGGTCTTTTAGAGTATATGCCTAAAGCATTTGATGTTCGAGCTTATAACTTTATAGCCAAGCCGTTAAATGAAAATTTAGAAAAATGCCTAATAAAACTAAATCAAGACCTTATGGAAAGAAAAACATTATATAAAAAAATTGATGTTAGATTTGGATCAACAGTTTACTACATTAATATAGATGATATAGTGTTTATTGAACATATTGGAAACAAAACTGTACTACATATAAAAAATCGCAACATTGAAACGTATGAAGGTTTAGAAGAAATTATCTCAAGGCTCGATGATAAAAGATTTCTACAGTGTCATCGCTCTGTATACATAAATATTGACTTCATAGAAAGCTTAAATATCAAGAATAAAAGACTCTTGATGATAACTGGGGATACATGTGAAGTAGGTCCAAAGTATTATAATATTATTAAAGATAAACTGGAATGGAGTGAAAACAGTGCAAATTGACTTCTTAGCGATAAATCTATTATCTGCAGTTTTGTCAGCTCTTCTCATTTCTTACTTTGTAAAAAGCTTCTATAAAATAAATTTAGAATTCAAAAATCAAGTTGCATTTACAATACTTTTTGGTCTACTAAATGGTATAGTTTCTGTAGCTATCCGTGATATGGGAGATCTTGTAAATAACTTAAAGCCCATACTTTTGATGTCACTTAGTATAATAATTATAAAGCTAATTTTGGATATAAGTATATTGAAATCGCTAATTTCGTTTTTTATAGTAGCTTTGGGAATCGGAATTGGTAATGCAATTGTTCCATTATTGTTTAATTTGCTCGGGTTTAGCGTTACAAATATAACTTTAGAAAATAAAATTATAATTGCTGCTTTACTTAATCTATTTATAAATGTTGTAGCCGCAATATTTATTTTTACAATAAAGCCAATAAAGGGTGTTTTCTCAAGCATTAAGAATTCCAAAACTGTAATAATTACATTGTTATTGTCATTTCTTCTGATAACAACAAGTGCATCATTGCAATATTTCAGTAATAATTTTAATCCAATAATATTTACAATAATTACTTTATTGACAACTATTTACTGCGTTTTTACAATATGGACATCCATGGTGTCATACAAAACAGAGAACCAAAAAATCGAACTTGAACAGCAAAAATTTTATAACGAGTCTTTAGATAATGCCCTTCATAATCTTAGGAGATTTAAACATGACTGGGTTAATAATTTAGGTGTAATACATGACATGTTGCAAGAACATGAATATATTGCCGCTCAAAGCTACATAAATGAGTTGTTAGAAACTGATAACAAAATAGGGTCTACTGCAATACTAAATATTAAGAATGCAGGGTTACATGGAATAATCTCCTCAAAAATCAAACTTGCATCTGACAGGGGAATAAGTCTGAACTTAAAATCAATTGGCACAATTAAGGATATTACTAATATAAAAATATCAGAGCTATGTGAAATAATTGGAATTTTTTTAGATAATGCAATTGAATCTACAGAAAATGAGAATGATAAAAATATTGAAGTTTGCATATTGTCAGACGATTCTAATATTCAAATCACTATAAAGAATCCTTGCTTTTTGCAACCGGAAATAAACAAAATTTTTACTCCAGGCTATTCTACAAAAGGTATGGGCAGAGGAAATGGTCTTTTTATAGTCAAAAAGTTATTAGAAAAAAATCAGTATGTATTAAATAATACATACTACAATGAAAATGAAAAACAGTTTATTCAAGAATTAGCTATTTCTTTAAGCAAAACTACTCCTTAATCTTGCTTAATTAATGTTTTTGGGCACTTACGCTGATGAAATACAAACAGCCAACATGCGGATGCTGAAGCAGCAGCAACTAAAAGCCCAATTACCGAAAGCAGAAAATACATCTTTTCCTTCATTGACTTTTTCATAATAATTCCTCCTCTTTAAACCCATATTTATTACCAGTTATTTTATAGACAATAGGTGTTAAAGTAATACTTTCAGCTATACATGTAAATAGCAAAATCTTTGCCCAAAAAGTAGGAACGATAATGCTTGAAAGTAATATTGAAGTTAAAGTAATAAAGCCAAATTTCCGCAATCTCTTGCGTTGTTTTCTTGACAAAATCGGTTTATTAATATCATCTGCAGGAGCATATTTATAGGCCAAAATAAAACTTAAAGGCGCTGTAAATACCAACACAAAAACAGGCTCCAACTTACAAATACTTGAAATCCCTATAATGCCAAAAATCACCGCAGAGTATGAAATAAGACAACCTATATGTGTTTTTGCATGAACTCCACCGAGAAAATTTCTCATTAATCCAAGTACAAAAATTACAACTATTGTGTAGGCAAGAACACCAAGAATATACGAAAGCATCAAAATTAATAAAATTTTATAGAGTTCAGAAATAAGCATATACAGTCCATACTCTATATGTTCTGCTTTTTCTTTTGAAATATCAGGCAAATTTTCTGATATTCTTCTTGTTATTCCCTCGCTAATTTTACTTATCATTATTACCACCATAAATATTATATAGCATTTTTATAAACATTGGTATACGTAACATCATAGTTATACACTATGTTAACAAAAAACTACAGAACTACTTAGTTTACGTAAAAGCGGTAAAGAGATACAGTAAAAATTTGTTCCAAATAAAAAGCCCTTAATTCCCATGAAAGCCCTCTTTTATACTTTAGTCTGAAGTACTTAGTATACAAACTAATATTATACTTTAGGCAACAGAAAGGAATTACATTTTGGACATTTAATATTGGGATCTCCTGAAATATATGTGGCTTTACAAAATATACATTCATATTCTCTTTCTTTTGATATTTCTTCAGAGCTATATTTCTCGTCATATGCTTTCTGATATGCTTCTCGAAATCCTACCCTTGATATATCAACTATCTGTACAATATCTTTTCTATGTGGATTATCAGTGCCAGAAAATCCAATTCCATACTTTGCTGACCTATGCCTGGTTATTATATCATATGAATAATCCTCGAATCTACTTTTAAAAAAATCTGCAACTTCTTTTATAGGCTTACCCATCAATTGTACACCATCTAAGAATACCTTGACAGGCTTGTAAAATTCAATTTCTGCACATATAGATATGTCGTTTTTGTTTGGCTCATATAAAACTCTACATATTCCTGAATAATATTCTTCATCATAACCAATAAGCGACTTTGAACACTCCGGTTTTACTTTCAATATGGATTGTATTTCTTCGCTCATCATCCCAAACTTTATTGTATCAGTGCCTTCAAACAGGATTATGTTGAATTTCGGCACAAGTTTTTTCTTTGGTTTATCGTGCATATCGGAGTGTACTTTTTCCTTACTTATGCCGAATTTGGCACCGTCATCACCTTCAAATAGAACGTCTTTCATAATATACTCCTTTTTATAGTTTGGGCCGGTAACACTAAAGATATTACCGACCAAATTGTACCACAATTTATTCAATTTTACATAAGCTTTTATTGATACCATCCCAAAGTATTTGCTGCATATGCTCTAGCTTAAATATGTGGGGTGTATAGTAATTGTACAAAAAATGGCTATAAGTATGTAATGAATTTACAACGATAATCTTTATGCGATTGTAAGCCTAAACCCATGAAATTTTCTTTGGAAAATTTACGAATGTAGAATTAGGTTTCAATAAACAAAAAAGCACCTTTAAAAGGTACTCCTTAAAATCATGTTATAGTACTATTTTCATCATTATATTTCATCATTGTAATATTTCTCAATGGCCTCTCTCAAGTTATTGGCT